>NZ_RZSC01000003.1:0-55368 GCF_003998155.1 Mesorhizobium sp. M1E.F.Ca.ET.063.01.1.1 | reverse complement strand
CTTCATCTCGGCGGCGACGACATCGACCTTGTCGATGCCGACGAAGGAAGACTGGATCTTTTCCGATTTCGCCTCGCGTTCGCCGATCGCGGCGGCGAAGCTGTCATAGACTTCGCGCGACAGGAGGTTCTTCAGCGTCTTGCGGTCGCCATCGGCAAAGGCCATGACGATCATCTCGTAGGCCATCTTGGCGCCGTCGACGAAGGTTTTCGGATCGAAGGACGGATCGCTGTCCTTAATCGTGCGCAGGCCCTTGTTGAGATCGCTGTCAGGCTTGGCGAAGGCGTCGATCGCGGCATAGGTCTCGGCCGCCGTCTCGCCCGGCATGCGCTTGCGCGGCAGCGACACCACATTCTCGGATTTCTGCGCAGCGTCCTGATCGCGCGTGCGGCTCGCCGAATAGGGATCGAAGGGCGGGCGCTCGTTTCCGGTGCGGCGGCCCAGCACGTTGCGCAGTTGGAAGAAGATCACAACCGCCGCAATCAAGAAGAAAATCGTGCCGAAGTCGAAGAAACCCATATCTTCCGCCAATTCCATCCCTGTCCAGGCCGGACCACCAGAGCCTCGCCCGGAGGCTCACAAAGGCGGCGGTCGCATAGCATTCAACACCCAAAGCATATAGAACGGCAGGCGCAATCATTCAAATCAAAGGCAGCCATACCTATCTATTGGCCCCGGTGCCAGCGGCGATTGCCCGCGGGCCCGCAAAAGAGAAAGCGATCGGTCAAGACTTGCGCGTTTCACTCTTCCCGTTGTTCCTGCTCCTGCTGCCGCTGCTGGAGATCGCCGGCTTCGTCATCGTCGGCCGCGAAGTGGGCGCTTTGGCGACGGTTGCGCTGGTCGTGCTTTCCACGATTGCCGGCAGCCTGCTGCTTCGCCATCAGGGTTTTGGGGTGATGGCGCGGGTGCGGGCGGAAATGGATGCCGGACGCGACCCCAGCCGCCAGCTCGCGCATGGCGCGATGATCGTGCTGGCGGCGATCCTGCTGATCATTCCGGGCTTCATCACCGACATTTTCGCCATCCTGCTGCTCCTGCCGCCTGTGCGCGATCTCGCCTGGCGGCTGCTGAAGAGCCGCATCGTGATGGCGACGAGCTTCAGCAGCGGCTTTTCCGCCCGCGGCCGCGACAAGGTGATCGATCTCGACGACAGCGACTATTCGCGCGACGACTACAAGCGCGGGCCGGACCACAATTCCCCTTGGCGTCGGCTGAAAGACGACTAGGTCTGGATGTAGGCTCGTCTGCTATCTCGTGCACGTCATTGCCCGGAACCGCCGCGCAGTCTGGACGACCTGCAGTTTTTGCCTGACGCATGTCGTTACCCCAAAACCGCTACGCACTTTTGGGCGACATGCGGTTCTTGCATGACGCATGTCGTTATCCCAAAACCGCTACGCACTTTTGGGCGACATGCGTGACGGCGGCAAAACTTGTCTTGTCATGCCGACCATGGTAGCGAACCCCCGATTTCAATCCGGTCAGCAATGCTGCCCAGGCAAAAGGACAAAGGCTCATGGCCAGCAACGATGACGCCGCGGCAGGCGCCGCCAACGGCAACGGCAACCAGGCACAGCCCTCGCTCAACGTGCTTGCCCAGTATGTGAAGGACCTGTCCTTCGAAAGCCCCGGCGCGCCGAATTCGCTGCGCGGCCGCGACAAGGCGCCCGGCATCGCCATCAATGTCAACGTCAACGCCAACCCGCTTTCGGACAAGCAGTTCGATGTCAATCTCACGTTGAACGCCAAGGCCTCCTTCGACCAGGAAGTGCTGTTCAACGTCGAGCTGGTCTATGGCGGCGTCTTCGCCATCAGCGGTTTCCCGCAGGAGCACATGCTGCCGATCCTGTTCATCGAATGCCCGCGGCTGCTGTTCCCCTTCGCCCGCCAGATCATCGCCGACGCCACCCGCAACGGCGGCTTCCCGCCGCTGATGCTCGACCCGATCGATTTCGCGCAGATGTTCCAGCAGCGCATCGCCGAGGACCAGGCCGCGGCGAAGGTCCAGGTGAGCTGAGAAAGGCTCTGCCGCACCCCTTATCAGAAGCCCGGCCGCGTGCCGGGCTTTTTTGTTAGTCAGGCCCTGCGAGCAGTCGCCGACGCTCGCGATTGGCCGTGCCCGTCTTGCCGGTCGTCATTCTGGGGCGGAGCACGGAGCGGAGCGACGCGCGCAGACCCTAGAATCCATGCCGTTATGCTAAGGCGTTGCTGCGCTTACAGAATTCTGCACCGTTGCACTCTACGGCGAGGGTCACGGCATGGATACTCGGGTCAAGCCCGAGTATGACGAAGGGATGGGCGATTCGGCTGATCTCCAACGTCGGCGCCAGAGCGCCCGCTCAACCCGCGACCGCCACCTTCAACCACAGCGCCTTCTCGCCGAGCGTGCCGACAAGACCGGCATGAGCGGCCCGATCCGCCTCGGTCAGCCTCGGCGGCAGGGCGATCGGCCTTGCGCCGATCGAGATGTCGATGTCTGCCACCTCGCCGGCACCGTTCATCTGGATCGCGACGGCGTCGAGGACAAGAGCCGCCTGCTTGCCGCCGATGAGCTCGATATAGACCTCGGCCAGCAATTCGGAGTCGAGCAGCGCGCCGTGCTTGGTGCGTCGGGTGTTGTCGATGCCGTAGCGCCGGCAGAGCGCATCCAGCGAATTCGGGCCCATCGGATGCTTGCGGCGCGCGAGCGCCAGCGTGTCGACGACGCGGGCGCCGTCGATGGCCGGATGGCCGAGCCGGCCGAATTCGAGATTGAGGAAGCCGATGTCGAACGTGGCGTTGTGGGCGATCAGCTTGGCGCCGTCGGTGAAGGCCAGCCACTCCTCCACGACTTCCGTGAAGGTCGGCTTGCCGACCAGGTCGGCGGCGCTGATGCCGTGCACGGCCTGCGCCTCGGCATGAATCGCGCGCCCTTGCGGATTGATGAATTTGTGGAAGGTGCGGCCGGTCGGGAAGCGGTTGACCAGCTCGACGCCGCCGAGCTCGATAATGCGGTCGTCGCGCAAATCGAGGCCGGTGGTTTCCGTATCGAAGATGATCTCACGCATTCGAATCAGTCCGCTCCAAAGAGCAGAATCATAAACCAGAACAAAATGGCAATGGGGACTGCTGACAGCAAGAGTCAGGAGCGAGCCTTATCCCCTGTCAGTTCGCTGACGATCGCCTCGACCGCCCGGCGCGCCGCATCGAAGCCTTGCCCGGTGTCGACGATGAAATCGGCCTGGCGGCGCTTTTCCGTGTCCGGCACCTGCTTGGCGAGGATGGCTTCGAATTTAGCCGCGCTCATGCCGGGCCGCGCCAGCACCCGGGCACGCTGGATCTCGGCCGGCGCGGTGACGACCACGACCTTGTCGACGCGGTTGCGGCCGCCGGTCTCGAACAAAAGCGGGATGTCGAGCACAGCGATCGGCGCGCCGGCGGCGCGATGCAGGCCAAGAAACGCATCGGCGTCGGCGCGGACCAGCGGATGGATGATCGCCTCCAGCTTCTTCAGCGCGGCGGGATCGCCCAACACCTTTTCCGCCAGCCTGGCACGATCGACCACGCCCGCTTTCGTCGTGCCGGGGAACGCCGCTTCGACCAGCGGCGCGGCCTTGCCTGAGTAAAGACGATGCACGGTCTCGTCGGAATCGTGGACCGGCACGCCGGCATCGGCGAACATCTTCGCCGTGGTCGACTTGCCCATGCCGATCGATCCGGTGAGGCCGAGCACGATCATGGCTGCCATCTCAATGCGCTTCGATGTCGGCGACGATCATGCGCCGCAGCTCGGGCGTGACCTCCGGCCGCTTGCCGAACCAGCGCTCGAAACCGGGCACGGCCTGATGCAGCAGCATGCCGAGACCATCGACCGTCTTCAGGCCGCGAGCCCTGGCGGCGGCAAGCAACGGCGTTTCCAACGGCACATAGACGATGTCGGTGACGATGGCATGGCCGGGCAGACCCGCCGGATCGGCGGCGAGCGTCTCGTTGCCGTGCATGCCGAGGGCCGTGGTGTTGACGAGCAGGCCGGCATCGGCAAGCAGTTCGCCGACGGCGCCGGCGCCATGCGCGGAAACACCGGCGCCGAAGCGGTCGGAAAGTTCCCGCGCCCTCGCCAGCGTGCGGTTGACGATGCGGATGTCCTTCACGCCGCGGGCCTTCAGCGCGTGGATGACCGCCCGGGACGCGCCGCCTGCGCCCAGCACCACGGCCGGGCCATTGCCCGCCCAGCCCGGCGCGTAGTCATCGAGATTGCCGGCAAAGCCGAGACCATCGGTGTTGCCGCCCCACAAGACGCCATCTTCCAGCCACAGCGTGTTGACCGCGCCGATCGCTTCAGCCGCCTCGTCGCGGCGCTCGACCAAGGCAAAGGCGGCTTCCTTGTGCGGGATGGTGACGTTGCCGCCGCGGTAGCCATTCTCGCCGAGCGATTTCAGGAACGCCGCGAAATCCTCCGGCACGACATCGATCGCCCGATAGCTGCCGTCGATGCCGTATTTCGCCAGCCAGTAGCCGTGGATCTTCGGCGAACGCGAATGCGCGATCGGATGTCCGGTGACGAAGGCCTTTTTCTCAACCATCGATCGCCCCCAGCGCGCGCAGCTCCTTCAGCAGCGGCAGCAGCGGCAGCCCAACGATGGTGAAATAATCGCCTTCGATTTTTTCGAAGAGCTGGATGCCCTCGCTCTCGATCTGATAGGCGCCGACGCTTGCCAGCGCCTTGGCGCCGACGCGCGCCAGGTGCCGGCCGATAAAGGCGGGATCGAGCTTGCGCATGGTGAGGCTGACGACGCCGACATGCCGCCACAGCACCTCGCCGTCGCGGCAGAGCACCGCCGCGCTGTTCAGCTGATGCGTCTTGCCCGACAAAGCCAGGAGATGGCTGCGCGCTCCTTCCATGTCGGCCGGCTTGTGGAAGATTTCGTCGCCGAGCGACAGCGTCTGATCGCAGCCGAGCACCAGCGCGCCAGGCCTGCGTTCGCTGACTTCGGTCGCCTTGGCTTCGGCAAGGATCGAAGCGACATCTTCGGGAGACACGCCGCTGTCTTGCAAGGGCGCCTCGAGCGCGCGCTCGTCGACATCGGCCGGAACAGCCTCGATGTCGAGCCCGGCATTGACGAGCATCGCCTTACGGAACAGGCTGCCCGAAGCGAGGATGATTTTCTCGGCCATGCTGGTTCACCCAACGGTTGCGATCCGTCCAGCACCCCTCATCCGTCTCGGCGCTGTGCGCCGAGCCACCTTCTCCCACAAGGGGAGAAGGAAAGTCCTGCGCTGACGCCGCTGCAAATCGCCACCTGGCGGTATCTGCGGGACGCCGGCGCCACGTTCTTCCTTCTCCCCTTGTGGGAGAAGGTGGCCGAGCGAAGCTCGGTCGGATGAGGGGTGTTGGACGGGGTGCTCACTTATATCGCCTGCCCTAGCGCGTCTTCCCCCGCAGGGCAACGATGGCCGCGGCCGTTTCCTCGATCGAGCGCCGGCTGACGTCTATCATCGGCCAGCCATGTTTCGTGCAGAGCTGGCGCGCATAGGCGAGTTCTTCGTTGATCGCGGCGCGGTCGATATAGTCGGTCGACACATAGGGGGCGGTGTTGCCGAGGATGCGGTTCTGGCGCACATGCGAGATGCGCTCGGCGGTCGCGACCAGGCCGACGATCAGCGGCGTCTTGGCGGCGATCAGGCTTTCGGGCAGCGGCACCCCGAGCACGATCGGGATGTTGGCCGTCTTGATGCCGCGATTGGCGAGATAGATGCTGGTCGGCGTCTTCGAGGTGCGCGAGATGCCGATCAGCACGATATCGGCGTCGTCCATATTGGCCGGCAGTTGGCCGTCGTCATGCTCCATGGTGAAGTTCAGCGCATCGATGCGGCGGAAATATTCGGCGTCGAGGACATGCTGGGCGCCGACACGCCGGCCGGCCGGGGTGCCGAGATAGGACTGGAAGACGGCGAGCACGGGCTCCAGCACCGACACGCAAGGCAGGCCCATGGCCGCGCAGCGCTCGTCGATGCTGCGCGCGAGCTTCTGGTCGACGACGGTATAGAGAATGATGCCCGGCTCCTCCTCGATGTCCTCGAACACCTTGGCGACCTGCTTTTCCGTGCGGATCAGCGGATAGATGTGCTCGATGGCGCGCGCATCCTTGTACTGCGCGGACGCCGCGCGGCCGGCCGCCAGCAGCGTTTCGCCGGTGGCGTCGGAAATCAGGTGCAGATGAAAGAAGCTTTGGGGTTTGTTCACAAGGGTCGGTTCCGGGCTGTGGGTGATTGTGGACAAGGTCGGACAAGAACACAGGGGCGCTGAAGGCGACTGTATCAGATGGCACCTTGTCCACAATTCGCCCTGCTGTAGGCTTTGTCGGGGCGCTGGGGACAAAACTGGGGATCAACTTTTCTTGGTCCGCATCGTCCACAGTGCCGAATTCGGAACAAGGGCGCCAACCCGCTGACTCAAAAGCCTGAATCCGGTTCTTCCCCAGACCCCTCCAATGTGCGAATGAAGCCGCGCGACAATATGCTGACTGGCCTTTTCGAGCGGCAGGCGGGACAGGTCGCAACCACCACAACCAACAGACTCTTAGAATCAGAAGACTCTTCTAAAATAGATATTTGATTTAAGAGCCCCCAAGGATCGAACGCTGTATGGCTGGGAAACGGATCATGCTGGACGTCCTCAAGGGCGAGACGGTGTCTCCGCCGCCGCTCTGGATGATGCGTCAGGCTGGCCGCTATCTCCCCGAGTATCGGGAGACCCGGAAGCGGGCCGGATCCTTCCTCGACCTTTGCTACGATCCCGACCTTGCGGTCGAAGTGACCTTGCAGCCGATCGAGCGCTTCGGCTTCGATGCCTCGATCCTGTTCTCCGACATTCTTGTCGTGCCCGATGCGCTCGGGCGGGAGGTCCGTTTCGAGGAGGGGCACGGACCGATCCTGAAGCCGATCGCGGCGGCCGAGATTGCTGCGCTGAACGGCGAAACGTTTCACGTGAATCTCGAACCGGTCTACGAAACGGTCCGCCGGCTGCGCGCGAAACTGCCGGATGAGACGACGCTGATCGGCTTCTGCGGCGCGCCCTGGACGGTCGCGACCTATATGATCGCCGGCCATGGCACGCCGGACCAGGGGCCGGCGCGGCTCTTCGCCTATCGCGAGCCGGGGGCCTTCGCCCGGCTTCTGAAAATACTCGCCGATCATTCGGCGGCCTACCTGATCCGCCAGATCGAGGCCGGCGCCGATGTGGTGCAGATTTTCGATTCCTGGTCGGGCGTTCTCGATGAGGCATCCTTCGACGCGTTCTGCGTCGAGCCGGTGGCGGAGATCGTGCGGCAGGTGAAGGCGGCGCATCCGGATGTACCGGTGATCGGATTTCCAAAAGGCGCCGGCGAGCGCTATCGCGATTATCGGAAGAAGACCGGGATCACCGGTCTCGGCCTCGACTGGACCGTGCCGCTGTCGATGGCGCGTGAGTTGCAGGGCGAAGGCGCGGTGCAGGGCAATCTCGATCCGCTGCGGCTTGTGGCAGGCGGCAAGGCGCTGGCGGACGGTGTCGACGCTATCCTTCGTACTCTGGGTGATGGCCCCCTGATCTTCAATCTCGGCCATGGCATCACGCCGGAGACGCCGGTGGCGCATGTCGAGGCCATGGTGAAAATGGTGAGGCGCGCGTCATGACGATGATGGGCAAAGGAGAGCTGGGAGGCGGCGCCGGCGCAATGCGCCGGGCGGCGATCGCCATCGCCGTCTTCCTCGCGCTGGCCGGGCTTCTGTTCCTGCTCGGACCGGACGATTTCTATCCCTGGGCCAAGGCGATCCACGTAATTGCGGTGATTTCCTGGATGGCCGGCATGCTCTATCTGCCGCGGCTCTTCGTCTATCACGCCGACGCCGAGATGGGTTCGGTGCAGTCCGAGACTTTCAAGGTGATGGAGCGTCGCCTGTTGCGCGGCATCATCAACCCGGCGATGATCGTGACCTGGGCGTTCGGGCTTTGGCTGGCCTGGAAAGGTTTCGGCTTTCAGGGCGGCTGGCTGCACGCCAAGATCCTCGCTGTGCTCCTGCTTTCAGGCCTGCATGGCTACCTCGCCGGCGCGGTGAGAAAATTCGCCGGGGACAAGAACGAAAAGCCGGCGAGGCACTGGCGGATCGTCAACGAAATCCCCACATTGCTGATGGTCGTCATCGTCATCCTGGTCATCGTGAAGCCGTTCTGAGGCTTCCTGGGATTCGGCCAGGAGACCCCGCAAAAGGCGGCTTGCTCTTTTAGGCGACCGACGATACAAGACGGGTCTTCCTTCCCGTCATGCGCCGCCCTTTTTTCGCTTTCGGCCGCGCCCGGCATTTGTCGCATCCAGCCGATTTTCTCCCAAAAGCCTACCCAGAGTCTATCTAATGCAAGAAATGAAACTCACCGAGTTCAAGAACAAGAAGCCGCCAGAGCTGATCGCCTATGCCGAATCGCTCGAGGTCGAGAATGCCAGCGTCATGCGCAAGCAGGAGTTGATGTTCGCGATCCTGAAGAAACTGGCCGCCCAGGACATCGAGATCATCGGCGACGGCGTGGTCGAGGTTCTGCAGGATGGTTTCGGCTTCCTGCGCTCGGCCAATGCCAATTACCTGCCCGGTCCCGACGACATCTATATTTCGCCGTCGCAAATCAGGCGCTTTTCGCTCAAGACCGGCGATACGGTCGAAGGGCCGATCCGCAGCCCGAAAGAGGGCGAGCGCTATTTCGCGCTGCTCAAGGTCAACACCATCAATTTCGACGATCCCGAAAAGATTCGTCACAAGATCCACTTCGACAATCTGACGCCGCTCTACCCGACCAAGCGGCTGAAGATGGAGATCGAAAATCCGACCAGCAAGGACATCTCACCGCGCGTCATCGACCTGGTCGCGCCGATCGGAAAGGGACAGCGCGCGTTGATCAACGCGCAGCCGCGCACCGGCAAGACGGTTCTCATGCAGAACATTGCCCATTCGATCACCGCCAACCATCCGGAATGCTATCTGATCGTGCTTCTGATCGACGAGCGCCCGGAGGAAGTGACCGACATGCAGCGCTCGGTGAAGGGCGAGGTGATCTCCTCGACCTTCGACGAGCCCGCTGCCCGCCACGTGCAAGTGGCTGAAATGGTGATCGAGAAGGCCAAGCGCCTGGTCGAGCACGGCCGCGATGTCGTGATCCTGCTCGATTCGATCACCCGCCTCGGCCGCGCCTACAACACTGTCGTGCCGTCATCCGGCAAGGTGCTGACCGGCGGTGTCGACGCCAACGCGCTGCAACGGCCGAAGCGCTTCTTCGGCGCCGCCCGCAACATCGAGGAAGGCGGCTCGCTTACCATCATCGCCACGGCGCTGATCGATACCGGCAGCCGCATGGATGAAGTCATCTTCGAAGAGTTCAAGGGCACCGGCAACTGCGAAATCCAACTCGACCGTAAGGTAGCCGACAAGCGCATCTATCCGGCGATGGACATCCTCAAGTCCGGCACCCGCAAGGAAGACCTTTTGGTGCCGCGCGCGGATTTGCAGAAGATCTTCGTGCTGCGCCGCATCCTGGCGCCGATGGGAACGACCGACGCGATCGAGTTCCTCATCGACAAGCTCAAGCAGACCAAGACCAACGCCGACTTCTTCGATTCGATGAATACGTGATCGGGTGCGAAGCGCCCTCCTTCTCCCCTTGTGGGAGAAGGTGGATCGGCGCTTTAGCGCCGAGACGGATGAGGGGTGTTCCAGCGGAGTGAGGCGCTGGTGTTCCCTGGAGCACCCCTCATCCGTCGCCTTCTGCGACACCTTCTCCCACAAGGGGAGAAGGAGAAGGCACTATCGCCGCAACAGCTTCTCCAACTCCTCTGGACCCGTCACCGCCGGCAGGCACACCTGTCCGCTGCAGAACCAGGCGCCGGGCTTGTCCGTGGGCGGGAGCACGCCGCCGGGTAGAAGCGCTCGATTCGCTTCCGTACCGACCGGCACCACGATATCGACCCGGCGCGGGTCGGGATTTCGATTCGCGACCGGAACGAGCATTGAGGAATCTGCCTTGTCGATGATGACAAGCTTCAGCGGTTCGAGCGCCAGGGCGCAGGCGTTGACGATGCCCGCCTGGCCATAGGCCTGTTGCGCGGCGCGGCCCATGGCGTGCTCGGCGGTCGTCCAGGCTTTTTCCCAAAGATCGGGATCGCCGGTGAGGGAGGAGAGCCGCACCAGCGCTTCGACAACCTGGCTGGTGGCCGAGGGGATTGCCTCATCGACATCGCCGCGGATGCGGATCAGCACATCGCCGCTGTCGGATGCCGTCAGATAGTAGCCGGTCTTCTCGCTGTCCTGATGCCAGCGGTCGAGCTGATCGACGAATTGCCTGGCCTGCTCCGAATAGGCCGGATCGCTGGTTGCCTCGAACAGGGCGATCGCGGCATTGGTCATGGCGGCATAGTCGCTCGACAACGCCGGAAAGAGTTTTTTCGAGCCAAGCATTGAGTGCGGCAGGCGCCCGTGCTGGCCGGCCTCGACGATATGAGCGAAGGCCTTTGCCGCGGCCTCGATCCAATCAGCCCGTGCAAGCGAGCGCCCCGCTTCCGCGAGCGCCGCGATCATCAGGCCGTTCCAGTCGGTGAGCGCCTTGCCGTCGCGGCCTGGCCTGACGCGCTTTTCGCGGCGGGCAAGCAGTTTCGCTTTCAGGGGCGCAAGCCGCGCGCAGTCGGCTATGCCCAGGCGCTGCTGTTCCTCGGTCTGGCGGATGATCGGCTTGCCTTCCCAGCCATGCGGAGCGGCGAGTTCGAAATATCGGAAGAACAGAGCCGAATCGTCGACGAGCGCGGCTTCGATCTCCTCCTTGCTCCAGGTGTAGAAAAGCCCCTCCTCACCCTCGCTGTCGGCATCGAGGCTGGCGGCGAAGGCGCCGCCGTCGACCCGCATCTCGCGCAGCAGCCAGGCGACGGTCTCTTCGATTCGTATCCGGAACAAGTCATTGCCGGCAGCGGCAAAGGCCCAGTTGCACATGCGGATGAGCTGGGCGTTGTCGTAGAGCATCTTCTCGAAATGCGGCACCAGCCATTCGGCGTCAGTCGAATAGCGGCTGAGGCCGCCGCCGACGTGATCGTAGATGCCGCCGGCGAGCATCTTTTCCAGGCTGAGCAGCACGGCGTCGCGGTGCGCGGTCTGGCCGTCGCGCAGCCAGGACAGCCACAGGCTGTGCATGAAGGGCGCGTTAGGGAATTTCGGCGCGCCGCTTAAGCCCCCAAGATCGCGGTCGATCATGCCGCCGATGCGGTTGCCGAGATCGGCAAGCGTGTCGCGATCGAGCACCGCCTTGCCTTTCGCGCCGGCGAGCCGCTGCTCGACATGGGCCGTCAGCCCATCGGCGCTTTCGGCGAGGCTTTGCTGCTTTTCCCGCCAGGCCTTGTCGACGGCTTCCAGCACCTGGATAAAGCCCGGCCGCCCGTAGCGAGCCTCGCGCGGAAAATAGGTGCCGCCCCAGAAAGGTTTGCCGTCGGGCGTGAGAAACATGGTCAGCGGCCAGCCGCCCTGCTCGCCCATCGCATGGAGCGCCGCCATATAGATCTGATCGATGTCCGGGCGCTCCTCGCGATCGACCTTGATATTGACGAAGAGCCGGTTCATGACGGCGGCCACAGTGTCGTTCTCGAAGCTTTCATGCGCCATGACATGGCACCAGTGGCAGGCGGCGTAGCCGATGGAGAGCAGGATCGGCCGTCCTGATTCTTTGGCTTCGGCAAGCGCCGCCGGCGACCACGCCCGCCAATGCACAGGGTTGTCGCTGTGCTGCTGCAGATAGGGGCTGGCCTCTTCGGCAAGCATGTTTCGCGCGGGCAAGGTCACGATGGGCGGCTCGGCATGATGGGTTTACAAGGTAAAGGCTAGGGCGCTTCAGCAGGTCCGGCAAATGGTTTCCCAGATGACCTCGAAGGATTCAATCGTCGCGCTTTCGAGCGGCCGCTTGCCTGCGGGCATCGCCGTGATCCGCATTTCCGGTCCGCATACTCGATTCGTGGTCGAAACGATCGCCGGTCCTGTTAAGGATCGAGTTGCCATGTTGCGGAGCCTTAAAGCGGCCGACGCTTCGGTCATCGATCACGGCCTTGTCTTGTTCTTTCCTGGGCCTGGCAGTTTCACCGGTGAGGACGTGGCCGAGTTCCAGGTCCACGGCAGCCGCGCGGTGGCGGCGAAGATGCTGGAGACGATTACCGGCATCGAGGGCGTCAGGCACGCCGAACCCGGCGAATTCACCCGGCGCGCCTTTCTTAACGGCAAGCTCGACCTGGTCGAGACCGAGGCGCTGGCCGATCTCGTCAATGCCGAGACGGAGGCGCAGCGGCGTTTTGCCCTGCGCAATGCGGATGGAGCGCAAAGCGAAGTCTATTCGAGCTGGCGCCGCCGGCTGATCCATGCGCGGGCGATGATCGAAGCCGAGATCGACTTCGCCGACGAAGAGGATGTTCCCGGCTCTGTTTCGGAGGCGGTGTGGTCCGACGTGGCGAAGATGATCGATGAGGTCGGGCGTCACATCCAAGGGTTCAAGGCAGCGGAGATCATTCGCGACGGCTTTGAGGTCGTCATCCTCGGCGCGCCGAATGCCGGCAAGTCCAGCCTGTTCAACGCGCTGGCCCGGCGCGAGGCGGCGATCGTCACCGACGAGCCGGGCACCACGCGCGACCTGCTCGAGGTGGTGCTCGATCTCAACGGGATGCGAGTGCGGATTGTCGACACGGCCGGCCTGCGCGAGAGGGCCGGCAAGGTGGAGACGATCGGCATCGAAAGGGCGCGCGCCAAGGCCGGTGGGGCCGACCTCGTCCTGCTGTTGGAGGACATTGTGGATCCGCAGCCGGTGGGCGCGGTCCCGACAGGGGTTCCATTGCTGAAGATCGGGACGAAGGCCGATCTCAAGCACGCAAGCGAGGGTGCCTATGATTGGGTCATCTCGTCCAAGGACGGCACCGGACTTTCCGGGCTGCTGGATGAAATCGGCCGCCGCGCTGCGTTGGCGATCGGAGACGCGGGCGACGTCCTGCCTTCGAGGCTCCGTCATGTCGAGCTTTTGAAAGAGGCGAAGGAATTTCTCGCCGCGGCCCTGGCGGGACAAAGCCAAGAGCTGCGCGCCGAGGAATTGCGGCTGGCCACGGATCGGCTCGGGCGGATCGTCGGCGTGGTCGATGTCGAGGACATGCTCGACGTGATCTTCTCGCAGTTCTGCATCGGCAAGTGATTCACGTGAAACACGGAGGCGTTGCGCGGGTGCGATGAGTCACGTGAAACAGGTCGGGGCTGCGGATGTGGGCGTGAACGCCGCGTTCCTTCGAGCCCCCCTCTGCTCTGCCGGGCATCTCCCCCACAAGGGGGAGATCGGATATCGCCGCGGCTTTCGCTAGTCCCCAACGGCGCAGGAATGAGTGGAGCGCCAAGGCTGCCAATCTCCCCCCCTTGTGGGGAGATGGCCGGCAGGCCAGAGGGGGGCGCTGTCCCGCCGGCTTCTCAAAGTTCCCCGCCGGGATGGCAATGCTCGCCATTCATTGTTTCACGTGAAACGAGTTCGCCTTGACACCGACCCGTCGTCGGGGACATGTGTCGGTCGATCTCTGAAAGCGGATTCTTGAAATGACCGATCACTATGATGTGGTGGTGGTGGGCGGCGGCCATGCCGGATGCGAAGCGGCAAGTGCTGCCGCGCGCGCCGGCGCCAGCACCGCGCTGGTGACGCTGCGTTTCGACACGATCGGCGTCATGTCGTGCAACCCGGCGATCGGCGGTCTGGGAAAAGGGCATCTCGTACGCGAGATCGACGCCATGGACGGATTGATGGGCCGCATGGCCGACGCCGCCGGCATCCAGTTCCGTTTGCTCAACCGCCGCAAGGGCCCGGCCGTACGCGGCCCCCGCACCCAAGCCGACCGCAAGCTCTACTGCCTCGCCATGCAGGCCGCGATCAGCGAGCAGGCTAATCTCGATGTGATCGAGGGAGAGGTTCTGGATCTCGAGATCGAAGACGGGCGGGTCGCGGCTGTGCTGGTTTCCGGCGGTCGCCGCCTTGCCTGCGGCGCCGTGGTGCTGACCACCGGCACGTTCCTGCGCGGGCTGATCCATATCGGCGAGAAGAAGATCGTCGCCGGCCGCATGAACGAACAGGCAAGCCACGGGCTGTCGGCCACCATGGCTCGTGCCGGTTTCAAGCTCGGCCGCTTGAAGACCGGGACGCCCCCTCGCCTCGATGGCCGCACGATCGACTGGGCTTCGCTGGAAAGTCAGGCGGCGGACGAGGATCCGGTGCCGTTCTCGCTGATGACTGACCGGATCGCGAACCCGCAGATCCATTGCGGCATCACCCGCACCACAGCGGCGACGCATGAGTTGATTCGCCTCAATTTGAAGCGGTCAGCGATGTATTCCGGCTCGATCGAAGGTGTGGGGCCGCGCTATTGCCCTTCGATCGAGGACAAGATCGTCAAGTTCGGCGACCGTGAAGGCCACCAGATTTTCCTCGAGCCGGAAGGGCTCGACGACGACACCGTCTATCCGAACGGCATCTCGACCTCGCTGCCGGAAGACGTGCAGCTCGACATTCTGAAGACGATCCCCGGGCTGGAAAAGGCGACGATGCTGCAGCCGGGCTATGCCATCGAATATGACCATGTCGATCCGCGCGAGTTGGCAACCACCTTGGAGACGAAGCGCGTCGCGGGCCTGTTCCTGGCCGGGCAGATCAATGGCACGACCGGCTATGAAGAGGCAGGCGCGCAAGGTTTGCTCGCCGGCATCAACGCGGCGCGCAAGGCATCGGCGAGCGACCAAATCGTGCTCAGCCGCACCGAGGCCTATATCGGCGTGATGGTCGACGACCTCACCAGCCGCGGCATCGCCGAGCCTTATCGGATGTTCACCTCGCGGGCGGAGTTCCGGCTTTCGCTGCGCGCCGACAATGCCGACGAGCGGCTGACGCCGCTGGCTGACCGGCTCGGGATCGCCTCGTCGGAGCGCATGCGGCGGTTCGATGATTTTGCCGGCAGGCTCGACCAAGCCCGCGCGCTGGCAAAGTCGATCACCTTGACGCCGAATGAAGCCGCGCGGCATGGCCTGGAGATCAACAAGGATGGCGTGCGCCGCTCGGCCTATGAGCTGCTCGCGCATCCGGGCGTCGACATGGCTTGGCTGGCCCGTGTCGAACCCCGCTTCGCCGCGCTTGACGCCAAGACCGCGGAGCGGCTCGAGACGGAAGCAAAGTATTCCGTCTATCTCGACCGGCAGCAGGCCGACGTCGCGCAAATAAGGCATGAAGAGTCGCGGCTCATTCCCGAGAGCATCGACTTCTCGGATGTGCCGGGCCTTTCCAACGAGCTGAAGCAGAAGATGAAGACGCGCCAGCCGCGCTCGGTCGCGGATGCGCAGCGCATGGAAGGCATGACGCCGGCGGCGCTCGCCATCATTGTCGCTCACGTCCGCAATGCCGAGCTCGCCGCGCGAAGGGACGTGGCGTGAGCGCCGATGACTTGGGCGCCAGTGCCTGGGCGGACCTGCAGAAAGCGGCGGGTCCGGTTTCACGTGAAACATTCGAGCGCCTGCAGGCCTTCGAACAGCTTTTCCTGAAATGGAACCGGAGCATCAATCTGGCGGCGCCGTCGACGTTGGACGACGTCTGGCGCCGGCACATCCTGGACAGCGCCCAGCTTGCCCGAATCGCTCCCGCCGCAATTCGCTGGGTCGACCTCGGCTCGGGTGGCGGCTTTCCCGGGCTGGTGCTCGGCTTCCTGCTGGCAGAGCGTCCAGGCGCCTCGATCGATCTGGTCGAGAGCAATCGCAAGAAAGCGTCCTTCCTGCAGTCGGTCATCGGCCAGTTCGATCTGCCGGCGCGTGTTCTGGCACGGCGCATCGATGACAGCTATCCATTTGTTTCCACGCCGGAAATCGTCACGGCACGCGCCTTGGCCGCGCTTCCGGATCTGCTCGATTTGTCCGCGCCCTGGCTGTCCAAAGGGGCGCGCGCGCTTTTTCACAAAGGCCGGGATTACCGGGCCGAAGTGGAAGAAAGCACTCACCGCTGGGCCTTCGATCTGGTAGAACATCCAAGCATGACCGACCCTCACGGCATCATCCTGGAAATCACCGATCTGCGTCCGGCGACCCCGCAATGAATTACTGGCATAAACCCATGAAAACTGGTCCGCGCATCATTACCGTCGCCAACCAAAAGGGCGGCGTCGGCAAGACCACTACGGCCATCAACCTGGCCACAGCGCTGGCCGCGATCGGCGAGCAGGTGCTGATCGTCGACCTCGATCCGCAGGGCAATGCCAGCACCGGGCTCGGTATCGACCGCAAGGACCGCACGGTCTCGTCCTACGACGTGCTGACCGGGGAGCTGGAGCTGGAGGCGGCAGCGGTGCCGACGGCGGTGCCGGGCTTGTCCATCGTTCCCTCGACGCTCGACCTGCTCGGCATCGAAATGGAGATCGCCTCGGCACCCGACCGCGTGCTCAGGCTGCGCAATGCGCTGCGCACCGCGGCCGAGCGCTCGGCGCCGTTCGGCTATGTGCTGATCGACTGTCCGCCTTCGCTCAATCTTTTGACCTTGAATTCAATGGCGGCGGCCGATTCGGTTCTCGTGCCGCTGCAATGCGAATTCTTCGCGCTGGAAGGTCTCAGCCAATTGCTCGAGACGGTCGAGCAGGTGCGCGGCGCCATCAACCCGGATCTCACCATCCAGGGCATCGTGCTCACCATGTATGACGGCCGCAACAACCTCGCCAACCAGGTGGTGCAGGATGTGCGCACGCATATGGGCGACAAGGTCTACGAGACCATCATCCCGCGCAATGTGCGCGTTTCCGAAGCGCCCTCCTACGGCAAGCCGGCGATCCTCTACGATCTCAAATGCTCCGGCAGCCAGGCCTATCTGCAGCTTGCTTCCGAAGTGATCCGCCGCGAGCGCAAGCTGCGCGCGGCCTGAGCGGCGCAACCAGCCATCCCCGTTAGGCAAATAGCCGATTCGATTCCGAAACGACCTGGACAGAATAATGAGCGAAGACCAATCAAGAAAAAGACTGGGCCGTGGCCTCGCGGCGCTGATCGGCGAGATCGACCGTCCGGCGGCACCCGAAAAGCCGAGCCCGGCGGCGGACGGCAAGGTGCCGATCGAGTTCGTCAGCCCGAACCCGAAGAACCCGCGCCGGCATTTCGGCGATGCCGAGCTCACCGATCTCGCGCAATCGATCCGCGAACATGGCGTGGTGCAGCCGGTGGTGGCGCGGCCCTCGCCGTCGCAGCCCGGCCGCTACGAGATCATCGCTGGCGAGCGGCGCTGGCGGGCGGCGCAGCGCGCCGGCCTCACCGAGATCCCGCTCATCGTGCGCGACGTCAACGACCGCACGGCGCTGGAGCTGGCGATCATCGAGAACGTGCAGCGCGCCGACCTCAATCCGGTCGAGGAGGCGCAAGGCTATCAGCAGCTGATCGACGAGCACGGCTACACGCAGGCCGATCTCGGCCAGGTGATCGGCAAGAGCCGCAGCCATGTCGCCAACACGCTGAGGCTTTTGAAGCTGCCCAATGTCATCCGCGACATGCTGGTCGACGGCGATTTGTCGGCCGGCCATGCCCGCACGCTGGTGACGGCCGAGGATCCGGCAGGGCTCGCCAAGCGCATCGTCAAGGAAGGGCTTTCCGTGCGCCAGGCCGAAGCGCTGGCGCAGATGCCCGCCGGCCCGACGCCGGCCAAGGTGAAGTCAGCGCCGAGCACGCCGGAGAAAGATCCCGACACGCTGGCGCTGGAGAAGCTGATGACCGACACGATCGGCATGATCGTGACCATCGAGCACAAGAGCCGAGGCGGCACGCTCAGGGTCAACTATCGCACGCTGGACCAGCTAGACGAGCTCTGCCGGCGATTGAAGGACGAGCGGTAGGGCGTTGAGGCGCAATGGTATTTTGCCGGCTAATGAAGTTTCGATTTAAGGCTGGATACGCCTGATATATTGGTGATAGCTGAGATAGGGCTGGCCGTTGGGTCGGCCTTTTCTTTGCAGTGATTGGCGAAAGAGCCGAAGCTGCAAATCTCCCCCCTTGAGGGGGAGATGGCCGGCAGGCCAGAGGGGGTTGTCTCACATCAAGCGCCGGCGTGCCTTGCCGGGCGAAGAAGAGGTCGGCGCTCCACGCGCGGCGACCCCCTCTGTCGCCTTCGGCGACATCTCCCCCTCGAGGGGGGAGATCATCCGCGCTGCCCCAGTCTCGCGCTCTCCACCGCGATGCCGAGCAATGCCTGGCGGGCCAGCGCCTCCGATAAATCCGGCCGTTTGCGCGTCTGCAGCACCGCTGTCTGCAAGCGGTTCAGCGCGCGGCCGAGCGCCTCGACATTCCAGCGCTCCAACGTCTTCTCCACCAGCTTGCGGCGCGAGAAGAAGACCGGCGGTCGGGCGCCCGCCACGACCGACGCGGCGTTTCGGCCGCCGGATTCCATCTGGCCGCGCATGACCTGGATCGCCTGCAAATGCCGCATCGCCGAGGACAGCACCAGGAACGGGTGGCCGCCCGACTGGCAGTGGCGGGTAAAGGCCACATCGAAATCGCCGACCTTGCCGTCGAGCATGGCGTCGATCGCATCGTCGAAGGAGGCGCCGGAGACGTCGCCCGACATGGCGCTCACGTCGTCGAGGGTGATTTCCTTCTGGCCGTGGGCGTAGAGCACCAGCTTCTCGATCTCGCCGCGCGAGGCCAGGCGGTCGCCGCCGAGATTGCGGCGCAGCGCCTGGCGGGCGTCCAGCGTCATCGTCATGCCGGCCTTGCGCAGCTCGTCGTCGATGACGGTGTCGAGGTCGCGGGCCTCGTCGGCATAGCACGGCAAGGCGATGGCGTTGGCGGCGGCCTCGACAATGGCTCGCAAGCCGGTGCCCTTCTTCAGGTCGCCGGCTTCGATGAGGATGATCGCATCCCGCGCCGGTTCGGCCGTCAGCGCCTTGATGTCGTCGGCCAGCGCCTTCTGGCCGCTGGCATTGCGCACCCAAAGCAGCCGCCGGTCGGAGAACATCGGCACGGTGCGCGCCTCGTCGAGCAAACGGCCCTCGTCGCGGTCGACTTCCGCGCCATCGAGCTTGACCACCGAGAACGGATCGTCGAGCGGCAGGCCGGTCTTGGCGGCGAAGGTCTTCGCCCGCTCGGCCACCAGGCCGCGATCGGGACCGTAAAGCAGGACGATTGCCATGGCCGGATCCGGCTTCGCGAGCCACGAATCGACCTCGTATCCCTTCTTCTGTGCCATGCGGGGTGAGTTAGCATGGCGATGAGTTGGGGTGAACCAGAGATCGGCGCCGGCGTCCTCACCTTCTCCCCCTCGTGGGAGAAGGTGTCGCCGCAGGCGACGGATGAGGGATGCTCCAGGGAACACCAGCGCCTCACTCCGCTGGAACATCCCTCATCCGTCTCGGCGCTATCGCGCCGATCCACCTTCTCCCACAAGGGGAGAAGGGAAAGTGGCGCTGGTGCCCGCGCCAACGCATGCCACCAATTGTCTTATCTGACTTAAAAGGCGCAAGAGTCTTCCGCCAAATTGCGCGGCGGGCGAAAACATCGACAAGAAATTTCGCCGCCATATCTGCATCTTGTCGGCCATGTGCCGCATCGGCTCCAGGGGCCGATGGCCGGGAGGACGGCCGCCATTTCGCCCGATGAATTGGCGGCGCGGATGTGCAAATATCGCACCGGCAACATTGGAGGACGTGAGCTCATGGCCGATGCTGGAATGTTGCGTTTTCATGTGCCCGAGCCCGAGGTCCGGCCCGGCGGGACGCCTGATTTCTCGAATGTGACCATTCCCAAGGCAGGCTCGGTGCCGCGCCCGGAGATCGACGTCGATCCGCGCACGATCCGCGACATGGCTTTCTCGATCATCCGGGTGCTCAACCGCGCGGGCGAGGCCGTCGGCCCATGGGCCGGGCTGCTCACCGACGAGGAGCTTCTGCAAGGCTTGCGCCACATGATGACGCTCAGGACTTTCGACGCGCGCATGCAGATGGCGCAGCGCCAGGGCAAGACCTCCTTCTACATGCAGCATCTCGGCGAGGAGGCGGTGAGCTGCGCCTTTCGCAAGGCGCTGCAGCCCGGCGACATGAATTTCCCGACTTATCGACAGGCAGGTTTGCTGATCGCCGACGGCTACCCGATGGTCATGATGATGAACCAGATCTATTCCAACGAGGCCGATCCGCTGAAGGGCCGGCAGCTGCCGATCATGTATTCGTCGAAGGAGCACGGCTTCTTCTCGATCTCCGGCAATCTGGCGACGCAGTACATCCAGGCGGTCGGCTGGGCGATGGCCTCGGCGATCTCCAAGGATTCGCGCATCGCCGCGGCCTGGATCGGCGACGGCTCGACGGCGGAATCCGATTTCCACGCGGCGCTGGTGTTCGCCTCCACCTATAAGGCGCCGGTCGTGCTCAACGTGGTCAACAATCAGTGGGCGATCTCGACCTTCCAGGGAATCGCCCGCGGCGGCTCCGGCACCTTCGCCGCGCGCGGCCTCGGCTTCGGCATCCCCGCGCTGCGCGTCGACGGCAATGACTATCTCGCCGTGCATGCGGTGGCCAAATGGGCGATCGAGCGGGCGCGGCGCAATCTCGGGCCGACGCTGGTCGAATACGTCACCTACCGCGTCGGCGCGCATTCGAGCTCGGACGATCCGTCCGCCTACCGGCCCAAGGCGGAGTCCGATGCCTGGCCGCTCGGCGATCCGGTCGTCAGGCTGAAGAACCATCTCATCCACAAGGGCGTCTGGTCGGAGGATCGTCACACCCAGGCGGAAGCCGAAATCCTCGCGACGGTGATCGCGGCGCAGAAGGAGGCCGAAAGCCACGGCACGCTGCATGCCGGCGGCAAGCCGTCGACGCGCGACATGTTCGAAGGCGTCTATGCCGAAATGCCGCCGCATCTCAGGCGCCAACGCCAGCAGGCAGGGGTCTGACCATGCCAAGACGGACCATGATCGAGGCGATCCGCGACGCCATGGACGTATCGATGGGGCGCGACGAGCGCGTCGTCGTGTTCGGTGAGGATGTCGGCTTCTTCGGCGGCGTCTTCCGCTGCACCCAGGGCCTGCAGGCCAAATACGGCAAGAGCCGCTGCTTCGATGCGCCGATCAGCGAATCCGGCATCGTCGGCGCGGCGATCGGCATGGCCGCTTATGGGCTGAAACCCTGCGTCGAGGTGCAGTTCGCCGATTATGTTTATCCGGCTTATGATCAGATCGTGTCGGAGGCAGCGCGGCTGCGCTACCGCTCGAACGGCGATTTCACCTGCCCGATCGTGGTGCGCATGCCGACCGGCGGCGGCATTTTCGGCGGCCAGACGCACAGCCAGAGCCCGGAAGCCCTGTTCACGCATGTGTCCGGCCTGAAGACGGTGGTGCCGTCCAACCCGCACGACGCCAAGGGGCTTTTGATCGCGGCAATCGAAGACCCGGACCCGGTGATCTTCCTCGAGCCGAAGCGGCTCTATAACGGCCCCTTCGACGGCCATCACGACCGGCCGGTGACGTCCTGGTCGAAGCATGAGCTCGGCGAGGTCGCCGACGGTCATTACACGATTCCGCTCGGCAAGGCGGCGATCCGCAGGCAGGGTTCGGCGGTCACCGTGCTCGCCTATGGCACCATGGTCTATGTCGCCGAGGCCGCGGCTGCGGAAACCGGCATCGACGCCGAAATCATCGACCTCAGGACGCTTTTGCCGCTCGACCTCGACACGATCGTCGCCTCGGTGAAGAAGACCGGGCGCTGCGTCGTCGTGCATGAGGCGACGCTCACCTCCGGTTTCGGCGCCGAGCTCGTCTCGCTGGTGCAGGAAAACTGCTTCTACCATCTGGAGGCCCCGGTGGCGCGGGTCGCCGGCTGGGATACGCCCTACCCGCATGCGCAGGAGTGGGAGTATTTCCCCGGCCCCGCGCGGGTCGGGCGCGCGCTCGTCGAGACGATTGAAGCTTGAAGAAGGGGGAAGCCTGAGGATGGGCGAATATGTGATCAAGCTTCCCGATGTCGGCGAAGGCGTCGCCGAGGCTGAGCTTGTCGAATGGCACGTCAAGATCGGCGACCTCGTGCGCGAGGATGCGGTCCTGGCCGCCGTCATGACCGACAAGGCCACCGTCGAGATCCCGTCGCCGGTCGATGGCGAGATCCTGTGGCTCGGCGCGGAGATCGGAGACACGGTCGCGATCGGCTCACCGATCGTGCGGCTGAAGGTTGCCGGCGAAGGCAATGTGAAGGCGGACAGCACCGCTAAGGCCGCGCCGAAGGCGCCGGCCAAGCCGGCCGAGGTGAAGGCCGAACCGGTCCCGAGCGCTCCGAAATCGGCGCCGAAGCCGGTGGAGCCGCCAGCGAGGGTGCCGCCTCCGGTCGTCGCGCCGAAGGCACGTCCACCTTCGGTCCCGGGCGCGCCGCGCGCCGAAGGCGAAAAGCCGCTGGCCTCACCCGCTGTGCGCTTGCGCGCCAGGGAAGCCGGCATCGATCTGCGCCAGGTTCCGGGCAGCGGGCCGGCCGGGCGCATCGGCCATGAGGACATCGAGGCCTTCCTGGCGCGGGGTCCGCAGCTTGCCCGCGCAACCGGCCTTGCCCGCAAGGACGGCGTCGAGGACATCAAGATCGTCGGCCTGCGGCGCAAGATCGCCGAGAAGATGGCGCTCGCCAAATCGCGCATCCCGCACATCACCTATGTCGAGGAGATCGACGTCACGGCGCTCGAGGAGCTGCGCGCCACCCTCAACAAGGAGAAGCGACCCGCCAAGGGGACGGAGAGGCCGAAGCTGACGCTGTTGCCTTTCCTGATGCGGGCCATGGTCAAGGCGATCTCCGACCAGCCGAACCTCAACGCCTTGTTCGACGACGAGGCCGGCATCGTCCATCAGCATGAAGGCATCCATATCGGCATTGCCGCGCAGACGCCCAACGGCCTCGTGGTGCCGGTGGTCAAGCATGCCGAGGCGCGCGACCTCTGGGACTGCGCCGCCGAGGTCAACCGTCTCGCGGACGCGGCCAAGTCCGGCACGGCAACGCGTGACGAGCTTTCCGGCTCGACCATCACCATCACCTCGCTCGGCGCCATGGGCGGCGTGGCGACGACGCCCGTCATCAACTATCCGGAAGTGGCGATCGTCGGCGTCAACAAGATGATGGTGCGGCCGGTGTGGGACGGCACGCAATTCATTCCCCGCAAGATGATGAACCTGTCGTCCAGCTTCGACCATCGCGTCATCGACGGCTGGGACGCCGCGGTGTTCGTGCAGCGCATCAAGACGCTGCTGGAAACGCCGGCGCTGATTTTCGTGGATTGAGGGGATGAGGTCGATCTTGAACGGCGCGGCGCCGGAATGTGGGCTCCCCCTTCTCCCCTTGTGGGAGAAGGTGTCGCCGAAGGCGACGGATGAGGGGTGCTCCAGGGAGAGCCAGCGTCTCACTCGGCTGGAACACCCCTCATCCGTCTCGGCGCTAACGCGCCGATCCACCTTCTCCCACAAGGGGAGAAGGAAAAGGCGCGCCGCCGCCCTCGCCGCAAAAAGGATGCAGCTGTCATGAAAGAGATCTCCTGCAAGCTGCTCGTCATCGGCGCCGGTCCCGGCGGCTATGTCTGCGCCATCCGCGCCGGCCAGCTCGGCGTCGACACGGTGATCGTCGAGGTCGGCAAGCCGGGCGGCACCTGCCTCAATGTCGGCTGCATCCCGTCCAAGGCGCTCATCCATGCCGCGGAGGAGTTCGACAAGGTCGCGCATATGGCCGGCGGCAAGGATCCGCTTGGCATCAAGGTCGGCGCGCCGACACTCGATCTGACCAGGACGGTCTTCTGGAAGGACGGTATTGTTAGCCGGCTGAACAGCGGGGTCGCCGGACTGCTCAAGAAGGCAGGGGTCAAGACAGTGCATGGCTGGGCGACGTTCCGCGACGGCAAGACCGTCGAGGTCGAGACCGAGACCGGAAGCCAGGTGATCCGCGCCGAGACGGTGGTGATCGCCACCGGCTCGGCGCCGGTCGAATTGCCGTTCCTGCCTTTCGGCGGCCCGGTGATCTCGTCGACCGAGGCGCTGGCGCTGAGCGAAGTGCCGAAGAAGCTCGCCGTCGTCGGCGGTGGCTATATCGGGCTGGAGCTTGGCATGGCGTTCGCCAAGATGGGCGCCAAGGTGACCGTGGTCGAAGCCCTGCCGCGCGTGCTTGCGCAATATGATGCAGAATTGACCCGGCCGGTGCTGAAGCGGCTCAGCGAGCTCGGCGTCGAAGTGATGACGGGCGCCAAGGCCAAGGGGCTGTCGACCCAGGGGCAGATGGGCAAGGGCGATGCGTTGCTGGTCGAGACGGCCGACGGCAAGAACGCCAAGGTCGCCGCCGACAGGATCCTGGTCACGGTCGGCCGCAAGCCGCTGACCGAAGGCTGGGGGCTGGAGCAGATCGACCTCGACAGGTCGGGAAAATTCATCCGCATCGACGATCAGTGCCGTACTTCGATGCGCGGCATCCATGCCATCGGCGACGTCACCGGCGAGCCGATGCTGGCGCATCGCGCGATGGCGCAGGGCGAGATGGTGGCCGAGATCGTGGCCGGCCACAAACGGAGCTGGGACAAGCGCGCGATCCCGGCGATCTGCTTCACCGATCCGGAACTGGTCACCGCCGGCCTGTCACCGGAGGAGGCGAAAGCGTTGGGCGGCGAGATCAAGATCGGTCAGTTTCCCTTTGCCGCCAACGGCCGCGCCATGACCAGGCAAGGCGAAGACGGCTTTGTGCGGGTTGTGGCTCGCGCGGACAATCATCTGGTGCTGGGCATCCAGGCGGTCGGGCAAGGCGTTTCGGAACTGTCGGCCGCGTTCGGCCTGGCGCTCGAAATGGGCGCGCGGCTGGAGGATATCGCAGGCACCATCCATGCGCATCCGACGCAAGGGGAAGGTTTCCAGGAAGCGGCGCTGAAGGCGCTGGGCCACGCGCTGCATATCTAAAGCTCCCCCTTCTCCCCTTGTGAGAGAAGGTGTCGCCGAAGGCGACGGATGAGGGGTGATCCAGGGAATACCGGCGTCTCACTCCGCTGGAGCACCCCTCATCCGTCTCGGCGCTGCGCGCCGATCCACCGCCCGGGGGCGAGCCACGGGTCTCGCCCCGTCCTTCGGACCCCACAAGGGGAGAAGGAGAGGATTCAGCTCGCCAGCCGGCTCACCATCTCGTGCTGCGCGTAGGCGCCGCCGAAGCGGTTGGCGAGGAAGGCGTCGAGGGCGATGTCTTCCTGGCGGACGAAGCCTTTCGCCGGCAGGCTGCCGTCGGCCAGCATGTCGAGCACGGCGCAGATGCCGGAAGCGGTGGTGATCTGGATGGCGCTGCGCACGACATTGCCGACGCGGTGCGAATAGATCTTGTTGGCGTAGGTCTCCTGCAGCAGGCGCCCGTTCCTGCGGCCCGAGACGGTGACGAAGACGATGACCACGTCCTGCAGCGTCGCCGGCAGGGCGCTTTCGAAAATGTCCTTCAGCACGTCGCGGCGGTGGCGCAGCCCAAGATCGTTGAGCAGCGCCTTCATGATCGCGGCATGGCCGGGGTAGCGGATGGTGCGGTAGTTCAGCGTGCGCACCTTGCCCTTCAGCGTCTCGGCCAGAGTGCCGAGACCACCGGAGGTGTTGAAGGCCTCATAGGTGACGCCGTCGAGCGAGAACTCCTCGCGCTCCTCCAGCGGCGGCACCTCGATCAGCTCGCCTTCGACGATCGCCTCGCAAGGCTCGCAATATTCGTTGATGACGCCGTCGGTGCTCCAGGTGAGGTTGTAGTTCAGCGCGTTCGACGGGTATTGCGGCAGCGCGCCGACGCGCATGCGCACGCTTTCCAGCGTGTCGAAGCGGCTGGCGAGGTCGTTGGCGACGATCGAGATGAAGCCCGGCGCCAGGCCGCATTGCGGGATGAAGGCGCTCCTGGCGTCACGCGCCAGCTCCTTCACCCGGCGGGTCGAGACGACGTCCTCGGTGAGGTCGAGATAATGGACGCCGGTGGCGGCGGCTGCTTCCGCGATGCGCGCGGTGAGGTGGAAGGGCGCGGCGCTCAGCACGGCGAACTTGCCGGCAAGGACTTTCTCCAGCGCGCCGTCTGCGGCGATGTCGAGCTCCTGCGTCGCGACGCCGGCCGGCAATTCGGCCGCGGCAAGCTGGTCGGCCGAGCGGTCGACGAGCGTGACGCGATAGGCGCCCGTGGCGCTAAGCATTTCGGCGATGGTCGAGCCGATCTTGCCGGCGCCGACGACAACGATGTTCTTCATGATCAATTACCCCTGCCAATTCGAGTTGGTCGAGATCATCGCAACTCGCCTGTCGAAAGGAAGCGTGAAATCTGGCAAAGTGAAACCAGACTTTAAGCGATCCGCCGAAGGAATTCGTCACAATGCTCAGCCAAGCCGAACAGGCCCTGCTCACCTTGCTGCGCGCCAACGCGCGCGCCTCGACCGCCGAGCTGGCGCGGCAGCTCGGCGTATCGCGCACGACGGTGCAGAGCCGGATCGAACGGTTGGAGCGACGCGGCATCATCACCGGCTACGGTGTGCGGCTGGCGCCCGACTATGAGCAGGGGCTGGTCAAGGCGCATGTGCTGCTCACCGTCACGCCCAAGCTCGCCGACAAGGTGGTGCGCAGCCTCGAGGCGATGCCCCCGGTCAGGACGGTGCATTCGGTGAGCGGCAATTTCGACATGATCGTCATCGTCGACGCGCCGTCGATCCGTGATCTCGACGCGCTGCTCGACCGGATAGGGGCGATGGATGGGGTCGAGCGGACGTCGTCGTCGATTATTCTGTCGACGCGGGTGGATCGGTGAGATCGGCGAGATGCTGGCGGGACAGCGCCCCCCTCTGGCCTGCCGGCCATCTCCCCCTCAAGGGGGGAGATTGGATGTCACGCGGGATTTCGCCAATCGCCAACGTTGTAGGAAGGGCGAGGCGACGAAGCTGTCAATCTCCCCCCTTGAGGGGGAGATGCCCGGCAGGGCAGAGGGGGGTATCGTAGAGCGCTGGCGTTTCCTCTTTCATACCTAGGGGCCTACGCCCTCCCTCTCTCCGGCCCATTGTCCAACCACGCCACATCCTCCGCCGTCAGTTCAATATCCAGCGCCTTGAGGCTGTCCTCCAGCTCGTCCAGCGTGCGGGGGCCGATCAAGGGCACCGACGGGAACGGCTGCGCCAGGACATAAGCCAACGCGACATGGATCGGGCTCTTGCCGAGCCGCTTGGCCAGTTCGATGGCGCGGTCGCGGCGGCCGAAGTTCTTTTCTGAATACCAGACCCGCACCAGCTCCTCGTTGTCGGTCCGGTCGCGGCCGGCGCGGTCGGTGAAGAAGCCGCGGCCCTGGCTCGACCAGGCGAAGTTCGGCATCTGCCGCGCCGTCAGCCAGGCTTTCCACGCATCGGTCGAGGAGGTGATGCAGCCGGCCCAGATCGGTTCCAGCATCTCGGCCAGGGAGAAGTTGTTGGAGAGCGCGCCGGGCTTCTGCTTGCCGGTGCGTTCGGCATAGGCGATCGCTTCATCCATGCGCTCCATCGTCCAGTTCGAGCCGCCGAACAGGCCGCGGATGCGGCCGGCCTTCGCCTCCCGGTCCATGGCATCGACGAACTCGCCGACCGGCACGTCCGGATTGTCGCGATGCATGAAATAGATGTCGACATGGTCGGTCTGCAGCCGGTCGAGCGTCTGGGCGAGCTGCCTGGCGATCACATCGGGGTAGCAGAGCGGCGAATGCGCGCCCTTGGCGATGATCACCGACTGCTCGCGCACGCCGCGATTCCTCAGCCACTGGCCGAGCAGCGCTTCGGTGTAGCCGGCGCCGTAGACAAAGCCGGTGTCGAACAGGTTGCCGCCGGCCTCGAAATAGGCGTCGAGCAGGATCGATCCGGAGGAAAAGGTCCGGAAATCCTCGAAGCCGAGCGCCAGAAGCGAGGCCTGTCGCGGCAGACCCGGAATCGCGCGCTTGCCGATGGCGGTGCCGCTGGTGCGCAACGGCCGGCCGGCGATGGTGTTGATGCGTTTTGCCGGCTTTTCGATCTCGTATTCCAGCCCGACCGCGGCCCGCCATTTGTCGAGCACGCGCAGGGTCCCCAGGCTGTCGGCCCAAGACATGCCCGGCCAGGCGAATTCGTGGCGGCCGGCGAGGATCGCCTCGCCCGCGGCATCGACCTCGAAGGAATAAAGGTGGCGCTTTTCGTCGAGACTGATCGTCTCGCGCGTACCGCCGGACCGGACCACGTCGATCCGGCCCGGTCCGACATCGCGGTTGCCGCCGGCGAACCAGAAATTGGGCACCTCGATATGACCCTTGGTGCCGAAGATGCGCAGCACGTTGTCCTGGTTGAGCGAAATGCTGCAGGAGACCTCGGCGACGATGCCGCCGGGAAAGTGGAGCAATGCAGAGGCCCACTCGTCGACGCCGGACTGGCCGAGATGGGCGGCGCCCACGACCTTGTCCGGCTCGAGGAAGGGCTGACCCGCTGCGGCGCCTGCAATCAACCGCGCCATCGATACGGGATAGCCGCCGACATCGAGGATGCCGCCGCCGGCCAGCTCGTTGGCGTAGAGCCGGTGCTCGGGTAAGAAGCCTGGCATGGCGAAGCCGAAGCTCGACTTGATCATGCGGATGTCGCCGATGACGCCCGATTTGATCAGCTCGACCAATTGGAGTGTTTGCGGGTGCAGCCGGTACATGAAGGCTTCACCCAGAAAGGTGCCGGCCTTGCGCGCCGCATGCATCATGGCGTCGGCCTCGAAGGCGGTCAGCGCCAGCGGCTTCTCGCACAGCACATGTTTGCCGGCTTCGGCGGCCTTGATCGCCCATTCGGCGTGGCCGGGATGCGGTATCGAAATGTAGACGGCGTCGACGTTCTTGTCGGCAAGCAACGCGTCATAGCCATCGAGAATGCGCGTGCCGGGAAAGGCCTCTGCAAGCCCCGGCTTGCCGGGGTTGCGGGCGCCAAGAGCAACCAGCTCGCCGTTGCGCGACTGCGCCAGGCCGCCGGCAAAGGATTTTGCGATGCTGCCGGGTCCGAGGATGCCCCAGCGAATTTTTCCAGATGTCATGTCGAATTCTCCATGGGTCGCCGCCACGCCTGGCATGCCGGCAAAGAAAAACGGGTCAGCGGATCCTCGCGCCTGTCTTGTCGAAGAGCAGCGAGCGGTCCGCCTTGATCGATACGGTGAAATGGTCGCCGCTGGCGCGCTGGCGCGCGGCCTCGCGCTCGACGATCAGCTCCTCGGCCCCGGCATTGGCGTAGACGTAGCTCACCGAGCCCAGGTGCTCGGCGACATCGGCCTTGACCGGGATGTCGCAGTCGCCGTCGCCGGCCTCGAAGAAATGCTCCGGCCTGACGCCGAGCACGACCTCGGTGCCTACTGTCGGCAAAGCCTTGCAGAGCGCCTTGCGCAATCTGGCGCCGCCATGATGGGCGAGCTCGACCGTCGCGGCGCTGTTGGATGTCTCGACGACCTTGGCGCTGAGAAAATTCATTTTCGGCGAGCCGATGAAGCCGGCGACGAAACGGTTGGCCGGGTCGTCATAAAGGTCGAGCGGCGCGCCGATCTGTTCGACATTGCCACCTTTCAGCACAACGATGCGGTCGGCCAGCGTCATCGCCTCGGTCTGGTCGTGCGTCACATAGATCATGGTGACGCCAAGCTCCTTGTGCAGCCGCGAGATCTCGACCCGCATCTGGACCCTGAGCTCGGCGTCGAGGTTGCTCAGCGGCTCGTCGAACAAAAACACCTGCGGCTCGCGCACGATGGCGCGGCCGATGGCAACGCGCTGGCGCTGGCCGCCGGACAATTGCTTCGGCCGCCGCTGCATCAGCTCCTCGATGCACAGGATCTCGGCGGCACGCTTGACCCGACGGTCGGTGTCGGCCTTCGGGTTGCCGTTCATCCTCAGCCCGAAGCTCAAATTCTGCTCCACCGTCATGTGCGGATAGAGCGCGTAGGACTGGAACACCATGGCGATGCCGCGGTCGGCGGCCTCGACATCGTTCACCACCTTGCCGCCGATGGCGATCTTGCCGCCGCTGATGTCCTCCAGCCCGGCGATCATGCGCAGAAGCGTGGACTTGCCGCATCCCGACGGGCCGACGAAGACGACGAACTCGCCGTCGGCGATATCGATGTCGGCGCCATGGACGACCTCGAAGGTGCCGAAACGCTTGACGACATTGGTGAGTGTGACGGCGGCCATCTCGCTCCTATCCTACTTGACCGCGCCGGCGGCGATGCCGGCGATGAAATGGCGCTGCAGCAGCACGAAGACGATGAGCATCGGCACCGTCAGCATCACCGCGCCGGCCATCAAGCCGCCCCAGGAGACCTTGGTGAGGCCGATCAGCGTGCCGAGCGCCACCGGCGCCGTCATCGCGCCGGGCTGGCTGTTGATCAGCAGCGGCCAGAGATAATTGTTCCACGAGGCGAGGAAGAGGATGATGGCCAATGCCGCCAGCATCGGCCGCGCCAGCGGCAGCGCGACGAAGAGGAAGATGCGCCATTCCTTGACGCCCTCGACCCTGGCCGCGTCGAACAGTTCGGCCGGCATCATCGAAAAGGCCTGGCGCATGAAGAGCACGCCCAGCGAATTGAACAGCGGCGGCACGATCAGCGCGATCCAGGTGTTGGCGAGCTGGAAATCGCGCGCCACCATGATGAATTGCGGGATCAGCACCACCGCGTAGGGAAGCGTGATGGTGCCGAGGATGATCGCCACCACCAGCCGCTTGCCGAGGAACTCGTAGCGCGCCAGCGCCCAGCCGGCCATCGAGGTGAGCATCACCGACAGGAAGGTGTAGGTCACAGCAACGGAGACGGAGATTCCGATCGCGCCGATGAAATTGGTGTCGCGCTGCAGATTGTTGACATTGTCGAGGAAATTGTCGTGCGGCAGAAGCTCGATGCCGGGGCTGAAGATGCCGTAGTCGGGCATGGTGGAGAACACCACCATCATCCACAGCGGAAACAGCCAGACCAGCGCCAGCGGCGTCAGCACAAGATGCAGCAGAATGCTGCGTCCGAGCCGTCTTTGAGAGCGCGAGATCATTTCGGCTCCCCCCTCATTTCGGCTCCCCCGTCATTTCGGCTCCCCCGTCATTTCGGCTCCTTTGTCAGCCAGAGCTGCACCAAAGTGATCGCGATGGCGAGGCCCGCCATGGTGTAGGCGATGGCCGAGGCATAGCCGAAATTGAGCGAACGGAAGCCCTGCCGGTAAAGCAAGAGGCCAAGCGTCTCGGTGCCGCCGCCCGGTCCGCCGCGCTCGGTGATCAGGAAGGGTTCGGTGAAGAGCTGCATGGTGCCGATGATCGACAGCACGGCGCAGAAGACGATGACGGGCTTCAGCAGCGGCAAGGTGATGTGGAAGAACTGCTTCACCTTGCTGACGCGGTCGAGCGTCGCCGCCTCGTAGACGTCCTCCGGAATCGACTGCAGGCCGGCGAGAATGATGATGGCATTGTAGCCGGCCCAGCGCCATGTCACCGCGATCATGATCAGCGTCATGGCCGGCGTGACGTTGGAGAACCAGTCGACCTTGGGGATACCGACGCTGTTGAGCAGCTTGTTGATGATGCCGAAATCGAGGCTGAACATCAGCCGGAACACCGCCGAATAGGCCACCTCGCCGACCACGACCGGAGCGAAGAAGGCGAAGCGGTAGAGGCCGCGCGCCTTAAGCAGCGGCGAATTCAGAAGCACCGCCATGACGATCGCCAGCGAGATCATCACCGGCACCTGGATGACCAGGATCAGCAGCGTGTTCTTCAAGGCGTTGAAGAAGGCGGGATCGCCGATCAGGCGGCCCCAGTTGAAGGTCGGCGCGAAGCGCCACGGCACCGTGCGGGTCGCCTGGAAGGAGATCAGGAACGAGCTGATGATCGGCCAGATCCAGAAGATGGCGAAGATCAGCAGATAGGGCATGAGGAAGCGATACGCGGTGGCGTTGCGGTGGCGCATCGACTTCCTCCTTTCTCTGTCTTTCCCTTCTCCCCCTGTGGGAGAAGGTGGCCGCGAAGCGGCCGGATGAGGGGTGTTCCAGGGAACGCCAACGTCTCACTCCGCTGGAACACCCCTCATCCGTCTCGGCGCTACGCGCCGATCCACCTTCTCCCACAAGGGGAGAAGGAGAGCGGCGCCCCTCACTTCACCGGCAGGCCCGTCGCCGAGGCGATCTGGCTGGCGGCGTCGTCGAGCGCGGCTTTGGCATCCGCGTAGCCGCCGGCCAGGTATTTGGTCTGCACGGCGCGGACGATGATCTCGGCATCGCTCTGGAACTGCGTGCCGCGACTCGGCACGACCTTGGGCAGCGTGGCGAGGATGTCTTTCCACACGGCCTGGTCGCCCCAATAGGGCTGACCCTGCGCGACGTAAGGATCGTCGAGCGCCGAGATCAGCGACGGCACCAGGCCGAAATCCTTCAGCATGGTGATCTGGCCCTCATTCGTCTCGAGCGTGTATTTCAGGTAGGCGTAGGCCGCTTCCTTGTTCTTCGAAGACGAAGTGATGGCCAGCGAGGAGCCGCCGAGATTGGCGGCGCGCGGGCCGTCGGCGGTCAGGCTCGGCATCAGGTAGACGCCCCATTTGCCGCTTTCCTTCGGCGATTCGGTGCGGACCGTGCCTTCATACCAGCCGCCATAGACCTGGGTGGCGACTGTGCCGGCGGTGTTGTTGGTGATCTTGGTGCCCCAGTCGGCCGAGGACACGATGCCGGCGTCCTTCATCTCCTTGACCTTGGTCATGGCGTCGACGCATTTCGGCTGGTTGACCGGATCGACTGGCCGTCCTCGGCGAAATAGGCGCAGCCCTGCTCGTTGGAGATCATGCGGAAGAATTCGGTGTCGCCGTTGAAATCGGCATTGGTCATGGTGACGCCGGGATTGGCGGCCTGGATCTTCTTGCCGGCGGCGATGAAATCGTCCCAGGTCTTGATCGAGGCGGGATCGACGCCGGCCTTCTCGTAGAAATCGCGGCGGTAGAAGACGGCGACCGGGCCGGAGTCCCACGGCATCGCATAGGCCTTGTCGCCGACCTCGAGCTCGGTGCGCTTGAAGTCGGGGAATTTCTTCTGGTCTTCCGCCGTGTAGCCCAGCGTGTGCAGGTCGACGAAGCAGTCCGGGAACTGGCTCCAGTAGTTCTCGGCCTCGCCGTTCTCGATCGAGACGATGTCGGGCAGGCCGACGCCGCCGGCGGCGCAGCCGGCGATCGACTTGTCATAGGTCGGCTGGTTGCCGAGGTCCTGAACCGTGACCTTGATGTCGGGGTATTTCTTGTTGAAGCCCTCGACCGTCGACTTCAGCGACGAAGCGGCGATGTTCCAGCTCCATATCGTCAGTTCGCCGGATTGCGCGAGGGCCGGGCCGGAGCCCAGGGCAAGCAAAAGCGTGGCGCAGGTCAGTGTGGTGCGCATTGAAATCCTCCCATTTCGTTTGCTCTCTCACCGTGAGCATGGGTAGATTATGCGGCGCGGTAGGCTTGTCCCCGACAAAGGGAATAAGAAGTTGGCGGAAAGTAAGATGCCCGGGCGTCCGTTCTATCAGCCAGGTGCCAGCAGCGTCGAAGGCCTGCCGCTGGCCTTGCAGATGTTCCATAACCACCCGCTGGTGATGCTGAAGCCGCATTGGCACGCCCAGGTCGAGGTGAACTTCATCGTGCGGGGCAGCGTGCACTACCGCATGGCGGAGCATGAGATCGCGCTGTCGGCCGGCGAGATGTGCCTGTTCTGGGGCGGCCTGCCGCACCAGATGGACGATCTGACGGACGATGCGATCTATGCCGGCGCGCATCTGCCGCTGGTGCATTTCTTCAGGCTGCACCTGCCGGCCGATGTCAGGCACCGGCTGATGACCGGCGCGACGCTGGTGACGAATGCCACCGATCAGTCCGACGACGACAATTTCAAACGCTGGAACGATTATGCGCGCTCGGGCGACGCGGCGAAGGCCGAGCATGCCGTCAACGAGCTGTTGTTGAGGCTCGAGCGGGTGCGTTTCGAACCTTACCGGCTGGTGCCGGGAACCACGGCCGGACAAGGGGCGGGCAGTCCCTTCGACCAGCAGTCCTCGCGCAATGTCGGGCGCATGTGCGATTTCATCGCCGAGAATTTCCTCTACGACATCGACTGCGTGAACATAGCGGCCGCCGCCGACATCCATCCGAAATACGCCATGAGCCTGTTCAAGAAATCGACCGGCATGACGCTCAACGAATATGTGAATCTTTTGCGGCTGAGCTACGCGCAGGCGCTTTTGATGCATGAGGGCGCCAACGTGCTGAAGGTCGCGATGGACTCGGGCTTCGGCTCGCTCAGCGCCTTCAACAAGTCGTTCCGCAAGCTTGCCGGCATGTCGCCCTCCGATTTCCGCAGGGCGGGCGTCCGGTAGCCGCAGACTATTGCGTCGATCAGGCGGCGGGTGCCTTCACCGCCGGAAAGCTGACGATCACAACAAGCCCCGGATTGTTGTCCGCCAACACGATGGTGGCGCCATGCAGGTCGGCCACCGCCTTGACGAGGCTGAGGCCAAGGCCGCTGCCGGGCGTCGTGCGGCTGGAATCCAGCCGGTAGAGCCGCTGGAAGACCTTCTCGCGCTCTTCGGGCGGAATGCCGGGGCCGTTGTCGCGGACATGGACGAGGATGCTGTCGTCCCGGCGGGACACCGCCAGCTCGATCGCCGTGCCCGGCGGGCAATGCCGCAGCGCGTTCTCGACCAGATTGGAGAGCATCTGCATGAGCAGGTCGCGATCGCCGTGGATATACCGTTTCGTATCCGGAACGAGCTTTGTGGCCAGGGATTTCCCGTCGTCCTCGGCGACATCGGCATAGACCTCGCCGATGGTCTCGACGATGCCGCCGACGTCGAGATCGACGAAGCGGGCCTTGCGCGCCCCGGCCTCGATCTGGGCGATGCGCAGCAAAGCGTCGAACGTCTGGTTGATCTGCAGGCTTTCGGCGCGCGCATCGGCCAGCTCGCCGGTGACATCCTCGCCCGATGCCGTCTTGTCGGCGGCCTGCTCCAGGATCATCTGCAGGCGGTTGAGCGGTGTCTTCAAGTCATGCGCGATGTTGGCGCTCACCTCCCGCATGCCGTCGACCAGCGCCGACAGCCGGTCGAGCGCGGCGTTCACCTGGGTGGACACCGCGTCGATGTCGTCGCCATTGCCGATCAGCGGGATGCGCGCGTCGAGCCGTCCGTGCGAGACGTCGACCATGGTGGCGGCAATGCCGTCGAGGCGCCGCTGGACACGCGAGGCAAGCAGGGCGCCGCCGGCGATCGCCAGGCCGGTGATGAACAGCGTGCCCCAGCCGAAGCTCATCAGTACGATGGTCTCCAGCTCGTCGGTCCCGGCGAGCGAGAAGGCGACCGTCAGATTGTTGCCGCCAACCTCGCCCGTATAGGCGCGGTACATCGTGTCGGGCGGCACGCCCGGCAATCTGACTGCGAACATCGAGAAACCGTCGGGCAGGCCGGAAGCGGTGAAGTTTCCGGCCAGATGGTTGCCGTCGGGATCGGTCAGCGAGAAAAGCTGGTCCTTGTCCGGGCTGAGGTCGGCATTGTTTTTGACCGAGGCGATAAGGTCGTCCCTGTCGTTCTCCGCATAGGTCAGGGCGACGACCGAATAGGTCTCCTTGATGGATTGATCCAGCCGTCTCGCCAGGTCGGCGCTCATCAATTGATAGACGATCGCGCCGGACAGGATGAAGGCAAGCACGAACAGGAAGGCGAAGGTCAGCGCCAGCCGGAACGGCGTGCTGCGCAACAGGCTGAGAGGGGTGTCTTTCATCGTGTCAGGCGGGCTTCGGCCAGAACAGCCAGAGCAGCGCCAGCGCCGCAACGATCCAGACCGCGATCATGAAGATCAGGCCGGCCCTGCTGCCCGGCCTGGCGCGGTGCGCGGCCTCGGCGCGGAATTCCTGCATGAGATCGGGCGGGACCAGCTTGACCGCCAGCATGATGCCGAGCGGGACGATCAAAAGGTCATCCAGGTAGCCGACGACCGGGATGAAGTCCGGGATGAGATCGATGGGGCTGAGGGCATAGGCCGCGACCGCCCCGGCGGTCGCCTTCGCATACCAAGGTACGCGGTGGTCGCGGGCGGCAAGCCACAATGCCACCGTGTCGCGCTTGATGGCGCGCGCCCATCGCTTTGCAGTATCCAGCATCGGCATGTCGCTTATATACGGACAGCCGGTCGGACGCGCGAGATGCGATCACGCATGGATCGTCAACCCGGTGCGTGCAGGCTGTAGCCGGTGTTGCGCACGGTATGGATGAGCGGCACGTCGAACGGCCTGTCGACCTTGGCTCTCAGCCGGCTGATATGGGTCTCGACGACACTGGTCTTGGGATCGAAATGGAAGTCCCAGACGCGCTCCAGCAGCATGGTGCGGGTGATGACGCGGCCCTCGCCGCGCATCAGCACTTCGAGCAGGCTGAATTCCCGGGGCTGCAGGTCGATCGCCTGGCCCTGCCTGGTCACGCGCCGCATGATCAGGTCCATTTCCAGATCGGCAACGCGCAGAGCCGTCTTCTGCTCCTGCGCCGCCGGCCGGCGGCCGAGCGCGTTGATGCGGGCAAGCAGCTCCGAAAAGGCGAACGGTTTGACGAGGTAGTCGTCGCCGCCGGCCTCCAATCCCTCGACCCGGTCGTCGACGCCGCCGATCGAGGTCAGGAATATGGCCGGCGTCTGGATGCCTGCGGCACGCACCGCCTTGATCAGGGAAAGACCGTCCAGGCCGGGGATCATGCGGTCGGCCACGATGACGTCATAGGCATCGCGGGTGGCCGCGATGAGCGCGTCATGGCCGTTGCGCAGGAGATCGCAGGCGTGTCCGGCCTCGGTCAGCCCCCTGACGATGTAGTCGGCGGTCCTTGGGTCATCCTCAACCAGCAGAAGTCGCATGTTGGCCTGTCGTCCGGAGTCCAGCGCAAGCGGCATGCTAGCATCGGCGACGGCCCATTCCCACAAGCCCGGCTTACGCGCGCCTGTACGGTTCCTTACAAATTCGTAAGGATGATCGAAAATACTGATGAGGCCTCGCAATGGGGCGGGAGAAAGGCTAGGGGATAAACGTCCTTGCCCGGGCCGGAGTGACTGATCCCGAATGGCTTACACATCACTCAAGTCAGCGCCAAAGGCGTTCGACCAGCACAAGCGCCTGATCGTCGTCCAGGCCGCCGCCGTGGTGGCCATCGTCCTGCTCCTGTTTTCCAGGCCGTTTCTCAGCGAGGGCTCGAACGGGCACGAGCTGATGGAGACCGCCGGCTTCGGCCTTGTGCTCGTCTGCTTTCTTGGCCGGCTGTGGAGCATCCTTTATGTCGGCGGCAGGAAGAATGACGAGCTGATCGTCTCGGGTCCGTTCTCGATGACCCGCAACCCCCTCTATTTCTTCTCGACCATCGGCGCGGTCGGCATCGGGCTGATGTTCGGATCGGTGCTGGCGGCAGCGGCGCTGGGGCTCGCAAGCTTCCTCGTTTTCCGGTTCACCGCCCGCATGGAGGCCGAGTTCCTGTCCGGCAAGTTCGGCGCCGCCTACGCCGCCTATGCCGAGCGGACGCCCCGGTTCTGGCCGAACCCGCTGCTTTACCAGGACCAGGATCAGTGGCTTTTTTCCACCGGCGCGCTGAAAAGCACGTTCCGGGACGGGCTTTATTTCCTGGCCTTGTTTCCGCTCATCGAAACGGTCGAGTATTTTCGCATGACGGGCGTGCTGCCGACCTTGTTTACCGTCTATTGATATTTCACCGCTCAACCCAAAGCGGATCGCGCCGAAACGAATTCAGGCGACGCGCTTCAAGTCTTTGTTTTGATGCATGTTATTGTCCCAAAACCGCTGCGCGCTTTTGGGCGACATGCATTGAGCCGATTTGCACCCAAAAGAAGTCAGCGGCAACGCCTTGATGGCCTGAGCCGATCGAACATAAAGGTCGGGTCTGAACCTTGGCTGGCGGTAACACGATGGACGCTCGCATATCGAAGCGCAAAATACCCGGACGGATGTCGGTTTTTGAGCTCGACGCCCTGCGGGAGGCTTTCAGGCGATCCGTTCGCGAGAACAACGTCACCGAAGTCGAGTGGGCCGAACACGCCAAGCTTTTCGTCAAAAGAGCGACCTATAGAGAAAGCCGCGCGATCAAGGCCTGACTGGCCTGACGCCCTGCGGTCGCGGGTGCCGCGCCTCCGTTTCCCCCGGCGTTACGCTGCCGTCTCCTGACGGTAGACGAGTCCAGCCTCCTTCAACGGATGACAAGGCGGCGAACATGTCTTTGACGGATCCGTACCGATTGACGGTCTGTATCCTTCGGTGTCCGTTGAATCGCGGTATTGCTCCAACTATTTGTTTTCACGCAATTCCGAGGTGAAAAGCCGTTTTACGCTGCCTTGGCATTGCGCTGGAGCAACAAATGAATTTGAGCGGCCGAGCGAGCCGATCTGAACCGGAACGGAGCACATGAAGAAGATCGGATTTTTGTCGTTCGGGCATTGGTCGCCCTCGCCGCAATCGGGCACGCGCTCGGGTGCCGACGCGCTGCTGCAGTCGATCGACCTTGCGGTGGCGGCCGAGGAGCTCGGCGCCGACGGCGCCTATTTCCGCGTCCATCATTTCGCCCGTCAGCTCGGCTCGCCCTTTCCACTGCTTGCCGCCGCCGGCGCCAAGACCAAGCGCATCGAGCTTGGCACCGCCGTCATCGACATGCGTTACGAGAACCCGCTTTATATGGCCGAGGATGCGGGTGCGGCCGACCTCATCGCCGGCGGCCGGCTGCAGCTCGGCATCAGCCGCGGCTCGCCCGAGCAGGTGATCGATGGCTGGCGCTATTTCGGCTACGTGCCGGAAGAGGGCAAGACCGACGCCGACATGGCGCGCCGCCACGCCGAGATTTTTCTCGACCTCTTGCGCGGCCAGGGTTTCGCCCAGCCCAATCCCAGGCCGATGTTTCCCAATCCGCCCGGTCTGCTCCGGCTCGAGCCGTTCTCCGAGGGCCTGCGCGAGCGCATCTGGTGGGGCGCGGCCACCAACGCCACCGCCGAATGGGCGGCCAAGCTCGGCATGAACCTGCAGAGCTCGACGCTCAAATTCGACGAGAGCGGTGAGCCGCTGCACATCCAGCAGGCCGAGCAAATAAGAGCCTACCGCGCCGCCTGGAAGGAGGCCGGCCATACCAGGGAACCGCGCGTCTCGGTCAGCCGCAGCATTTTCGCCCTGGTCAACGACATGGACCGCGCCTATTTCGGCGGCAGCGAGGGCGAGGACCATTTCGGCTATATCGAGCCGGAAAAGCGCGCCGTGTTCGGCCGAACCTATGCCGCCGAGCCGGACGTGCTCGTCGAGCAGCTCAGGCAAGACCAGGCGATCGCCGAGGCCGACACGCTGCTGCTCACCGTGCCCAACCAGCTCGGCGTCGCCTACAACGCCCATGTCATCGAGGCGATCCTGAAGAACGTCGCGCCGGCGCTGGGCTGGCGGTGATTTGGCGAAAACGGCGAGGCGCGTAATCTCCCCCCTTGCGGGGGAGATGGCCGACAGGCCAGAGGGGGTCGCCTCACGTAAATCGCCGACCTGATCTCTTGTCGCAGAAGGGCGCCGGCGCTTCACGCGCGGCGACCCCCTCTGTCGCCTTCGGCGACATCTCCCCCTCAAGGGGGGAGATTGGCGCCGGCGCCCTCCCGTCCGCCTTACCATCGATATTGACACCTGATAAAATGTCGCCCTAGTTTGCGTAATCGGTTACGTAACCGATTACGGCTCATCAAAAGTGGAGGAAAGCATGAGCAAGGTTTCAACTACCCATGGGCTCGATCTCGGCTCGTTCTCGCGCCGCCAGTTCCTCAAGACCAGCGCGCTGGCGGCCGGCGCGCTCGCCTTGCCGCTCGGTCCGGCGTTCGCCGCCGACAAGCCGAAGGTCGGCCTGGTGATGAAGTCGCTGGCCAACGAGTTCTTCAAGCAGATGCAGGCCGGCGCGGAGGAATACGCGGCCAAGAACAAGGACAAGTTCGATTTCGCCGCCGTCGGCATGAAGGACGAGCGCGATTTTGCCGCTCAGGTCGACGCCATCGAGAACTTCATCACCCAGAACTACAACATCATCGTCGTGGCGCCGGCCGATTCGAAGGCCATGGTCACGCCAATCGCCAAGGCGCTGAAGGCCGGCATCAAGGTCATCAACATCGACGTTGCGCTCGACGAGAAAGCCAAGAAGAAGGCCGGCGTCGACCTCGCCTTCTTCGGCCCGGACAACCGCGCCGGCGCCAAGCTCGCCGGCGATGCGCTCGGCAAGGCGCTGGGCAAGGGCGGCAAGGTCGTCATCCTCGAGGGCAATCCGGAGGCCGACAACGCCAAGCAGCGCAAGCTGGGCTTCGACGATTCGGTGAAGGAGTACAAGCTGAAGCTGCTCGACTCCAAGACGGCGCATTGGGAGACCGAGGAAGCCAACACGCTGATGACCAACTTCCTCACCCAGCATCCCGATATCCAGGGCGTGATGGCGGCGAACGATTCGATGGCGCTCGGCGTCGTCAAGGCGATCGACGCGGCCGGCAAGTCCGGCCAGATCAAGGTTGTCGGCTTCGACAACATCCCGGCCGTCGGCCCGCTGCTCAAGGAAGGCAAGATGCTCGCCACCGTCGAGCAGTATGGCGCGCAGATGGCGGCCATGGGCATCGATTACGGCCTGCGCGAGCTTGCCGGCGAGAAATTCTCCGGCTGGGTCAAGACCGACGTGAAGCTGATCACCGCTTGAGGCGAGCACGGGCGCCGGCACTCCCTCTGGCGCCATCCATTCGCTTGTCTCATCATCGCCGCCGGCAAACTGTCGGCGGCGATGACCGCGCGCTCATACCGGTTTGCGGCGGAAGAGCGCCATTCAGGATTGCTGCATGGACGATGTGATTCTTTCCCTTGAAGGGGTCGGAAAGATCTTTCCCGGCGTCGTCGCGCTGAGCGAGGTCTCGCTGTCGATCGCGCGCGGCGAAACCCATATCGTGCTCGGCGAGAACGGCGCCGGCAAGTCGACGCTGATCAAGCTCTTGGCCGGCATCTATCAGCCGGACAGCGGCACCATCGCTTTCAACGGCCAGCCCTACCAGCCGAAGACGCCGCACGATGCGCAGCAGAGCGGCATCCGCATCGTGCATCAGGAGCTGAACCTTCTGCCCTATCTCAGCATCGCCGAGAATCTGATGCTGGAAAACCTGCCGCGCCGCGCCTTCGGCATCGTCGACCGCAAGGCGCTCAACCGCCGCGCCGTCGCGCTGCTCAAGGAGGTCGGCCTCGACGTCGATCCGCGGACGCGGGTCGAGGCGCTCGGCGTCGCGCAGATGCAGCTCGTCGAGATCGCCAAGGCGCTGAGCTACGACAGCAAGCTTCTGGTGCTCGACGAGCCGACCGCGACGCTGACGCCGCCCGAGATCGCGCGGCTCTTTTCCATCATCAAGCAGCTCAAGGCCAAGGGCGTCACCATCATCTACATCTCGCACCGCCTGCACGAGGTGTTCGAGATCGGCGACCGGGTCACCATCTTGCGCAACGGCAGGCTGGTCGCGACCCGCGAGCTCCACGGCCTTAGCGTGCCGGATATCGTGCGGATGATGATCGGCAGAGACATCGCCGACGAATTTGGCTTCGATGCCTCGATCGCGCCGGGGAAGGTCGCGCTCAGCGTCGCCAATCTGAAGCGCAACGCCGCGACGCCGGAAATCTCCTTCTCGGTTCGGCATGGCGAGATCCTGGGCGTCGCCGGCCTGGTCGGCAGCGGCCGCACGGAAGCCATGCGAGCCCTGTTCGGCGCCGATCCCAAGCTCGACGGCGTCGTCGAGATCGACGGCAGGCCGGTGGCGATCACGGCGCCCAAGGATGCCGTGCGGCACGGACTGAGCCTGCTCACCGAGGACCGCAAGGGCCAGGGCCTGCTGCTCGACCTGGCCGTCGACAAGAACATCACCATCACCGATCTCGGCAAGGTCTCGCGCCACGGGCTGGTCAACCGCCGGGCCGAAGCCGCGGCCGCGAACGACCTGGTCGGGCAGCTGCGCGTCAAGGCGAGCTCGATCGAGCAGGCCGTGCGCAATCTTTCCGGCGGCAACCAGCAGAAGGTGGTTTTAGCCAAGTGGCTGTTCCGCGGCACCTCGACGCTGATCCTCGACGAGCCGACGCGCGGTGTCGACATCGGCGCGCGGCGCGAGATCTACCAGCTCCTGTGGATGCTGGCGGCGGCACAGAAGGGCATCATCATGGTGTCGTCCGACCTGCCGGAGCTGATGGGCATGTGCCACCGCATCATCGTCTTTTCCAAGAACAGAATTGTCGGCGAGGTGCCGCGAGCCGAATTCGACCAGGAGCGCATCCTGTCGCTCGCCTACCAGGAGTATGTGCGACCATGAGCGAGACGTCCGACGCAATCGTTTCGGCGCCTGTTTCCCCCGGAAGGGCGAAGTTCCTGCGTTTCCTGGTGCGCGATGCCGGCGTGCTGCTCGCGCTGGTGCTGATCACGCTGTTCTTCTCGGTCAGCGCGCCCTATTTCGCCACGCCCGGCAACGCGCTGAAGATCTTCGTCCAGATCGCCATCAACACGGTGCTCGCCGCCGGCATGACCTTTGTCATCCTCACCGGCGGCATCGACCTTTCGGTCGGCTCGGTGCTGGCGCTTTGCACCGTGGTGGGCGCCACCGTCATGATCGACGAGAGCCTGTCGCCGGCGGCGGCGATCACGCTGGCGCTATTGGCCTGCATGGCGACGGGTGCTGTCTGCGGCTTCCTCAACGGCTGGATCTCGACCCGCTGGAAGATCCCCTCCTTCATCGTCACGCTCGGCATGCTCAACATGGCGGCGGGCGCCGCGCGCGTGGTCAGTGACAATTCGACCATCACCGGCCTGCCGCAGAGCTTCGTCGATTTCGGCAACCTCATCATCGGCGGCTTCCTGCCGTCGATCTTCCTGGTTGCGGTGCTGGTGATCGCGGCCGGCTGGTTCGTGCTGCGCTTGACCGTCTTCGGTCGCATGATCTTCGCGGTCGGCACAAATGACGAGGCGGTGCGCCTCTCCGGCCACAATCCGGACTTCTACAAGGTCGCCGCCTTCACCATCAGCGGCCTGACGGCCGGCATCGCGGCCATGGTCTATCTGCTGCGCTTGAACATCGGCAGCCCGATCGCCGGCGTCGGCTACGAGCTCAACGCGATCGCCGCCGTCATCATCGGCGGCACCAGCCTCAGCGGCGGCAAGGGCTCGATCATCGGCACGCTGGTCGGCGCCTGCATCCTGCAGGTCTTGAGCACCGGGCTGCAGCTGCTCGGCGTCGGCGACAATTTCAAACCCATCGTGATTGGCCTTGTCATCGTGCTCGCCGTCATCCTAGACGCGTATCGGGAGAGGCTGTTGCGGAAAATCCGCTAGGGAGCCAGGGGAACCAGGGACCATGACGACGATTGCCGATGTCGCACGCTATGCGGGGGTGTCCGTCGCCACCGTCTCGCATGTGATGAACCGCACGCGCCATGTCGAGCCGGAGACGGCCGAGCGCGTGCGCGCGGCGATCACCGCGCTGCGCTACAGCCCGAACTCGCTGGCGCGGAGTCTGCGGCGCGGCGAGACCAAGACCATCGGCCTGCTCTTGCCCGACAATTCCAACCCGTTTTTCGCCAGCGTTGCGCGCCAGATCGAGGATGCCGGCTTCGTCGCCGGCTACACGGTGATCCTGTGCAACTCCGACGGCAACGCCGAGAAGGAAGAGCGCTATCTGTCGGTGCTGCTGGCAAAGCAGATCGACGGACTGATCTTCGCCGGCTCGTCCGACCATGCGAGGGTGTTCTCGCGCCTTTCCGCCGCCGTGCCGGCGGTGCTGCTCGACCGCGAGATCCACTCCGTCAATGTCGATACCGTGCTGGTCGATCACGATCACGGCGGCTATCTCGCCGGCCGTCATCTCGTCGGGCTCGGCCACAAAAGGATCGGCGTTATCGGCGGCCCGCGCGATTCGAGCTCCAGCCCTGCCCGCGTGCGCGGCTTTGTCCGGGCGCTCGAGGAAGCGGGGCTCGAACTGCCTGCATCATCGGTGGTCGATTCCGACTATCACTTCGCCGGCGGCCGTCTGGCGATGGAGCGGCTGATGGCGCAAGCGCCGGAGATCACGGCGGTGTTCGCCTGCAACGACCTGATGGCCATGGGCGCGATCACCGCGCTGCGCACGCGCGGACTGCGCGTCCCCGACGACATGTCGCTGGTCGGCTTCGACGACATACCCTACGCGGTCACCACATGGCCGCCGCTGACGACGATCGCGCAGCCGGTCGAGAAGATCGGAACGCGGGCGGTGAGCCTGCTGCTCGAGCGCCTCGGCGAGCCGGCGGCGCCCTCGCGCCGCGAGGTTCTGACGCCGGTCCTCATCGAACGCGAAAGCTGCGCGCCTTTGCGGCAGTAGGGCGTAATCTCCCCCCTTGAGGGGGAGATGTCGCCGAAGGCGACAGAGGGGGTCGCTGCGCATGAAGCGCCAACCTCCATCTGCACAAGCAAGCCGAGCCCAGTCGGACCGACCCCCTCTGGCCTGCCGGCCATCTCCCCCTCAAGGGGGGAGATTACGCGCTCATTCCCTCATCAAGCGGCCGGCTGCATCGCGGCCCTGAGCAGCATGCCGAACAGGTCGCGCGGCTCGTCGGGGTCGGCGAGCAGGTCGAGCTCCTCATAGAGGCCGGTGGCCTGGAGCTGGTCGCGGACGTAGCGGAGCGCGGAAAAATCCTCGATGGCGAAGCCGACAGAATCGAACAGCGTGATCTGCTCGGGCGTCTTGCGGCCTTCGGCCTGGCCGGTCATCACCTGCCACAGCTCCGTCACCGGATGGTTGGCGTCGAGCTGCTGGATCTCGCCCTCGATGCGCGTCTGCGGCGGGAACTCGACGAAGATGTCGGAGCGCAGAAGGATGTCGCGATGCAGCTCGGTCTTGCCGGGGCAGTCGCCGCCGACCGCGTTGATGTGGACGCCGGAGCCCACCATGTTGTCGGTGAGGATGGTGGCGTACTGCTTGTCGGCGGTCACCGTGGTGATGATGTCGACGCCTTCGACCGCATCCTGCCCGGTCGAGCAGATGGTGATGTCGAAGCCCTTGCCGGCAAGGTTGCGGGCGCATTTTTCCGAAGCCTTGCGGTCGATGTCGTAGAGCCGCAGCCGGTCGATGCCGAGCAGCGCCTTGAAGGCGATGGCCTGGAACTCGGACTGGGCGCCGTTGCCGATGATGGCCATGGCGCGCGAACCCTTCGGCGCCAGGTATTTGGCCGCGACCGCGGAAGTGGCGGCGGTGCGCAGCGCCGTCAGGATGGTCATCTCGGTCAACAGCATCGGATAGCCGGAGCCGACATCGGCGAGCACGCCGAAGGCGGTGACCGTCTGGCGGCCCTCGCGCATGTTCTTCGGGTGGCCGTTGACATATTTGAAGCCGTAGAGGCGGCCGTCGCTGGTCGGCATCAGCTCGATGACGCCGTCATGGCTATGCGAGGCGATGCGCGGCGTCTTGTCGAACAGCTCCCAGCGGCGGAAATCCTCCTCGATATAGGCGGCGAGCTCGGTGAGGAATCGCTCGACGCCGATGGCGAGCACCAGCTTCATCATGCGGTCGACGCTGACGAAGGGAACGATGGCGAGGCGGGAAGGCTGGGTCATGGTCAGAGGCTTCCGGAATGGCTGCGGGTCGGGCGGTCCATGATGCGACGGCCCATCAGGCTGGCGGTGAGGTCGACCATCAGCGTCGCCGTTCGGCCGCGCTCGTCGAGGAACGGGTTCAACTCGACCAGGTCGAGGCTGGAGACCAGGCCGCTGTCGGACAGCATCTCCATCACCAGATGCGCCTCGCGGAAGGTGGCGCCGCCGGGCACGGTGGTGCCGACGGCCGGGGCGATCGACGGGTCGAGGAAATCGACGTCGAGGCTGACATGCAAGAGCCCGTCTTCCTTCTCCACACGGGCGAGGAAGGCGCGCAGCAGCGGTGCGATGCCGTGCTCGTCGATGGCGCGCATGTCGTGCACGGTCACGCCTGCCTCCTTCAGCGCGCGGCGCTCGGCCGGATCGACGCTGCGCAGGCCCATGGTGCAGACGCGGGCAGGATCGACCGCGGCGGGCAGATCCGGGAAATAGCCGTTGAAGCCGGGCCGGCCGCTGGCATAGGCGAGCGGCACGCCGTGCAGGTTGCCGCTGGTGGTGGTGTCGAGCGTGTGGAAATCCGGATGCGCGTCGAGCCAAAGCACGAAGAGCGGCCGGCCGCGTTCGGCGGCACGGCGCGCCACGCCGGATACCGTGCCGGCCGAGATCGAGTGGTCGCCGCCGAGGAAGATCGGCATGGCCTCCCTGGAGGCGGCGTAGGCGGTCTCGGCGATCGCCGCCGTCCAGGCGGAAATCTCCGGCAGCGCCTTCAATACGAGATTGCCGTGGACGAGGGCGCGTACCTCGGCCGGCTGGATGGCACCCCAGTCCTCAACCTCGTGGCCGAGTTCCGACAGCACCGAGACGAGCCCAGCCGTGCGCAGCGCGCTCGGCCCCATCTCGCATCCCATCCTGCCCGCGCCGTCCTGCACCGGCGCGCCGACGATCCTGCAGCGCATGATTCTTTTTAGCCCTTGCGATTGACCAAGGGATTGAACCATCGCGGCCTGGCGGTTTGAACAAGGAAAATTGGCATTTCGAAAAGATCATTCTATCATATTGGTCAGGAAGTTTGATCGAAATGGATAGTCATGGATGCGCTCGACGAAAGACTGGTGACGCTGCTGAGGCATGATGCGCGGCGCAGCGTCTCCGACCTCGCGGTCGATCTCGGAGTCTCGCGCGCCACGGTCAGGGCGCGCATGGAGCGGCTGGAAAAATCCGGCGAGATCATCGGCTATACGGTGGTGCTGCGCGCCGACGCGGTCGACCAGCGCATACGCGGCGTCATGATGATCGAGATCGAGGGCCACGCCGCCGATCGCGTGATCAGGGCGCTCGGCGGCTTCCCCGAAGTCTCGACCATTCATACCACCAACGGCCGCTGGGACCTGGTGGTGGAGCTGGGCACCGCTTCGCTGACCGATTTCGATGCCGTGCTGCGGCGGATACGGCTGATCCCGGGGATAACGGGGAGCGAGACCAGCCTGTTGCTTGCGACGCCGAGGACGACCAGGGCACGGCTGGGGTAGTTGCGGCAGAGGGGGATGTCTACCAAACGCGAAAAAGCCGCGGAAAACCGCGGCTTTTCGTTTGCTTGATCCCTGGAGGGAAACTGGAACGGGTGAGGCGATTCGAACGCTCGACCCCGCTTGGGTCGTCGGGCCATAACCCCTTCACCAGATTAATTGATCAACTGATCCCCTTGCCATCAACCGCGACGGTGTTGTCCGACGGAAGTTTGTCGCCAGCTTGCGGTGATTGCGATGTCACCATGATCTTGCTGTCTGGAAACTGAAGCGTGTATCCATCCATTAGCGTTATCGCTGACAGTGACATTATCTTGTCACTATACCCCAGTGTCACGCCAAAACGTTCGGCAAGTTCGGTCGCCGCAGCTACTGTCATGCCCACGAAGTTCGGAGCCGCCAGTGGTATGGCCATTCCAGATTTCATTGTTGGTATAGGGGATGGGATCGACCCGAGCGGAAATGACTTGCCCTGCTGTTTAGCGAAGTCAGCCGGCATGACCGCCCTGGTAACGTCACGCATCGCCTGCGAAGCGCAGCCTGCTACGACGTCCAGATCAGATTCGTAGCCGTTCGACGCCTTGATGAAGTCTGCGGCAGATGTCCCATCGGCGAACTCGCAGCGGTAGGCATTTTCAGTGATGAAATTGACCAGATTCAAGCTATCGAGGATACGGCTTCGTGTTTTAGCACAGATAGCAAGCACATCTGACGCATGCTGAATATCCGCTTCGTTAGGGGCTGGCGGCGCTTTTGCAATCGTCATTGGTGCCAATGTGGCAGAGTAGGGTACCGAATTTGCGGTTGGGTCATCGCGAAACGATGTCAACCACTTGCGCAGCATATCATAAAGATCCGAAGTGGAATTTGGTGAGCTAATATCCAAATCGACCGGGCCGCCTTCATGATACGTTTCGACATGGAGTTCGCTTGCATACCTCTGATGCAATTCGTCGAGCTTCATTTTGCCTTCAGCGGAAAAGGCGGAATAAGAACCACCAAGGCTGGCGGCAATCGACATTGCGTCTTGTTTAGACAGAGCGTCAATACGCATTACGGCGAAAAACAAGCCGCCACGATCGACACCACGTACGAACATGTTGCCATAGCGGCCGTTAAAAGCCCTAGAGTCGGCGATCAATAGCTTCGCGGCATCTGTTAGCTCTGGCTCATCTATGGACAGATATTCCAACTTGACGAATGCGCTGAGCATCAAAAATAGGGAGCTGCTTTGAACTTTCGATCGCTTGGCGAAATCGAACCGGGCGCTTGCGCCCTGAAAGGCGGGAACTCCATAACTTGCCTCGGCACTGATGCCCAAAGCGCTCTCGAGCTCTTCAGTTGTGGTGATGCGAGTAATGGACCAGCTCGCAGTCGAGCCCCCGGCACTCTTAACGCCCGTTATCTCCCCCTGAACAGCTCTGTTCATGGGACTACCCGTCGAATAATCCACGCCAATGCCAAAGTCATAGCTCTTGATCATCGGCACGACGACTTGAGTCAAACCCATCGAACTCTCCAATTTGCTGGTATGGCAAGCAAGGTGTAGTACGACTACGAAGAGTCACCATCTGGTAGACGCGAATGTGTTTGTCGCGATGGAAATTGGCAATTCCGAAACCGACGAAATCTCGACCGCCAGGAAGGGTACACCTTGATCCTGCGCCCTAAGAATGAGGCGCTGGTCCTGAGCTATCGGGAAATTCCGACCGCCCTAAAATACCACGCAGTTGGGATAACGCGTGTGAAGTGCGTCACGCCGTATGGACTTTCAGCGCGCTCTCCCCAACGGTTTGGTCTTGTAGAATTCAGCGACGATCTTGGATCATCGCCGCCGAGTGTGGACGGTTTCGAGAACGCGTCCCAGCGATGGCCGGGCTGGTAACCCGCTCGGGGATCCCGGCTCTTTGATCTGGCTCTTGCCGTTCGGGTTCTTCGTGCGTTCAAACGCGAAAAAGCCGCGGAAAACCGCGGCTTTTCGTTTGCTTGATCCCGGAAGGGAAACTGGAGCGGGTGAGGCGATTCGAACGCCCGACCCCAACCTTGGCAAGGTTGTGCTCTACCCCTGAGCTACACCCGCTCGCGCGGCCTTGGGCCGCAAGCCGCGCCTATATGGCCGAAGAGCGCGCCGATTGCAACAGGGAAATGACGGTCTTTTTGGAGCTAGCTCTTCATGCATGGAAGGCTCGCTCCGAACGGGCGGATTTCCGTGGCCCACGCGGGCGATCTTGCCCCGAGGGTGCCGTTGGCCGTAAACGGCATGACACTTCCGGACGATGCGAGGACCCAATGCCGAAGACCGAAGCCGAGCTCTACGCCTTTCTTGCCGATCTCGGCATTTCCGTCTCGACGGTGCGCCACCCGCCACTGTTCACGGTCGCCGATTCGCAGGCGCTGCGCGGCGAGATCCCGGGCGGGCATACCAAGAACCTCTTCCTCAAGGACAAGAAGGACAATTTCTTTCTCGTCACCGTCGGCGAGGACGCGGAGGTCGATCTCAAGCAGATTCATCACCTGATCGGCGCCGCCGGCCGCGTTTCCTTCGGCAAGCCGGAAATGCTGATGGAGCTGCTCGGCGTCATCCCGGGCGCGGTCACCGTGTTCGGCCTGATCAACGATACGGCCGGACGGGTGAAGGTCGTCCTCGACCAGGAACTGATGAACCACGACGTCATCAACGGCCATCCGCTGACCAACGAGGCGACGACGACCATCGCGGCGGCCGATCTCGTCAGATTCGTCGAGGCAACCGGCCACGATCCTGTTATCTTGAAAGTGTCATTATCTTGAAAGTCAGGGCTTGATCGCCACATGGAGGGCGAACCGAAATCCGACAATGACGCGCCGCGCCTTCATGCCGGCGGCGGCGCGACCGAAAGGGCGACGACATGAGTGACAACAATCCGTTCAGCGGCTCATTTGGCGGCAATTCCGGCCAGTACGCCCAATCCGTCCAGTATGGCGGGGCCGACCGTGCCAAGGTGTCGCTCGGCGAGGCGCCGGCGACGGCCGAGCTGATCAAGGACACCACGACCGCGACATTCGCGGCCGACGTCATCCAGGAATCGCGCCGCCAGCCGGTGCTGGTCGACTTCTGGGCGCCCTGGTGCGGTCCCTGCAAGCAGTTGACGCCGCAGCTCGAAAAGGCGGTCAAGGCGGCCGGCGGCAAGGTCAAGCTGGTCAAGATGAACATCGACGACCATCCCTCGATTGCCGGCCAGCTCGGCATCCAGTCGATCCCCGCGGTCATCGCCTTCAAGGACGGCCAGCCGGTGGACGGCTTCATGGGCGCCATTCCCGAAAGCCAGATCACGCAGTTCATCCAGAAGGTCGGCGGCAAGGGCGGCGGCGGCGCGCCGCAAATTACCGACGCGCTGGCAGCGGCCGGCGAGGCGCGCGAGGCCGGCGACGTCCAGACCGCGGCCGACATCTATGACGCCATCCTCGAGCAGGCGCCCGAAACCGTCGAGGCGATCGCGGGTCTGGGTGAGATCCTGTTCGAGGCCGGCGATGCTCCAGGCGCCGAGGCGGTGCTTGCGAAGGCGCCGGAGGACAAGAAGGACGCGCCGGCGCTTGCGGCGCTGCGCGCCAAGATGACGCTTGCGGCGGAAGCGGCCGCGCTCGGCAATCCGGCCGAGTTCGAGCGCCGGCTCGCCGCCAATCCGAACGATCATCAGGCGCGCTTCGACCTGGCGATGGTGCAGAATGCGCGCGGCGAGAAGACGCAGGCCGCCGACAACCTTCTGGCGATCGTCAAGGCCGACCGGACATGGAACGACGACGGCGCCCGGGCGCAGCTCCTGAAGTTCTTCGAGGCATGGGGGATGACCGACGAGGCGACGCTTGCCGCGCGGCGCAAGCTGTCGTCGCTGCTGTTCTCCTGAGCCTTTTGCCGGCTCTCTTGCTGGCCCCTGCCAGGTAAGGGGGCTTGCGGCGGGCGGCAACTGCGCCAAATAGGGCAGTGGCTCGCCCTGTCGATGGGTTGGATAGACCGGGCTGCGTCAGAGAAGATCGCAGGTTTGACACGCTGGCCGGCGACGCTTTTGGAGGGTTGAGGTGCAGGTCGGAAACGCCCGCTATCGGCTCGCGAGGGATCTGCCATCGGCGATCCCGGTATTTCCGCTCGCCGGCGCCCTGCTCTTGCCGGGCGGCCGCATGCCGCTCAACATCTTCGAGCCGCGCTACCTGCAGATGATCGATGAGGCGATGGCCGGGGCCCGGCTGATCGGCATGATCCAGCCCAGCCTTGACGGCGCGCTGCGCGACGACGGCGAGCCGGAACTCTGCAGCGTCGGCTGCGCCGGGCGCATCATCTCGCTCGCCGAGACCGGCGACGGGCGCTACCTGATTTCGCTGCAGGGCGTCTGCCGCTTCCGGGTCACGCAGGAGCTGGCGGTGAAGACACCATTCCGGCAGTGCCGGATCGCGCCGTTCCTCGCCGATCTCGAGGAGGACCAGGCCGCCGCCGAGGTCGACCGGCCGGCGCTGCTCAAGGCGTTCCGCGCCTATCTGCAGGCCAATGATCTCGAAGCCGACTGGGAAAGCGTCAGCCGCGCCGAGAACGCCATGCTGGTCAATGCGCTGTCGATGATGGCGCCCTATGGGCCGGCCGAGAAGCAGGCGCTGCTCGAAGCGGCGGACCTGAAGACGCGCGCCGAGACGCTGATCGCCATCACCGAGATAACGCTGGCGCGCGAGGATGAGGATTTTGGCTCGAGCATCCAGTAAGATGCGTCGATATTCAGGTGATGCCGGCCTGCAAACGGCGGCTTTCTGCGCTTCCGGTGCTCACGTACGTTAAGTACGCTCCGCTCCGGTTCTCGAAAACCGCCGTTTTCGACTCAGCCTAACCTGAATCTCAACACATCTCGCGTGGCGGGAGGACAATGCTAGTGGCGGATGGACGTGACGGGCGGAAGGCCACGGTCGACCCTAAACTGCTGGAACTGCTCGCCTGCCCGCTGACCAAGGGGCCGCTGAGCTGGGATCCGGACCGCAGCGAGCTGATCTCGCGGGTGGCGAAGCTTGCCTATCCGGTGCGCGACGGCATTCCGATCATGCTGCCGTCGGAAGCGCGCACGATCTCGGCCGACGATATGCTGACGCCGCCGCCGCCGCGGCTGAGCGGGCCGTCGTGAATGTCTTCCGCTGACGGACGCTTCCGGAAGGACGCCGCAAGCCTTCGAGATTGGCAAAGGCGTCTGTGATTACACAACGCCGCTGCAGCGGAGGAATCCGAAACGCTGGCGGGACGGTACCCCCCTCTGCCCTGCCGGGCATCTCCCCCGCAAGGGGGGAGATTGGCAGCCTGGGCGCCGCGCCCTTCTTTCGACGTCGACAATTGGCGAAAGCCGCGCAACATGCGATCTCCCCCCTTGCGGGGGAGATGTCCGGCAGGACAGAGGGGGGTGTGAAGGAACGCAACCTTCGCCATCCCAGGGTCTTCGCTCCTTGCTCCGCTCGAGGCCAACGGCCTCTACGCCTCACTGAAAATTCCGTCCCCTTGGCATGACCTGCTGTGCGGTATCCGACAGCGCGGCGATGTCCTGACGGACCGGCAGGCCGCGGCTCGCGGAGCGCTCCGGTCCATTCGATGACTCGGCGGGCTGATGCTCGATGGTGAGCGCCTGCAGCAGTACGCTCAGCCAGGAGGTCAGGTCCTCGATCCTGTCGGCGACGATGTGGATGACGTCCGATTCATGCTGCAGCTTGCCGGTGACGCGGATGAAGCGCGCGCCCATGATGATAGAGCGGAAGCGGTCGAAGACGCGCGGCCAGATGATGACGTTGGCGATCGACTTTTCATCCTCCAGGGTGAGGAAGATCGCATTGCCCTTGCCGGGGCGCTGGCGCACCAGCACCAGGCCGGCGACGGAGACGCGGCGGCCGTCGCGCACCGACGGCAGGCGGGCATTGGGCGTGATGCCGGCGCGGTCGAGCCGCTCGCGCAGGAAGGCGACGGGGTGCTCCTTTAGCGACAGGCCGAGCGCACGGTAGTCGTGGACGACATGCTCGCCGAGCGGCATTTTCGGCAGCTTCGTTTCCGGCTCCAGCTCACGCAGGCGAAGCGTGGGCTGGTCGAACAGCGGCAGCTTTTCGGCAGCACTCCTGCCGTCGAGCGCGCGCACTTCCCAGAGCGCGGCGCGGCGGTCGAGGCCGAGCGAGCGGAAGGCGTCGGCCTCGGCCAGCCTTTCGATCTCCCCGACATCGAGGCCTGACCGCAGCCAGAGATCCCTGACCGATCGATAGCCTTTGCCGCGCCGGGCGACGGCGGCCTCCATCCGCTCCTCGGACAGGCCCTTGATCTGGCGGAAGCCAAGCCTGACCGCATGAGCCGCCTCGATGACGCCGCGCATCGAGGCATGACGCTCGAGGATGCGGGACGAATCGAAGGCGGCCTGTTCCAGCGTGCAGTCCCAGACGGAGTGGTTGACGTCGACCTCGCGCACCTCGACGCCATGGTCGCGCGCGTCGCGGACGAGCTGGGCCGGCTGATAGAAACCCATCGGCTGCGCGTTCAGGATCGCGGCGCAGAAGACGTCGGGATAGAAGGTCTTGAACCAGCAGGAGGCATAGACCAGCAACGCGAAGGACGCGGCATGGCTTTCGGGAAAGCCGTATTCGCCAAAGCCTTCGATCTGCTTGAAGCAGCGCTCGGCGAACTCCTTCTCGTAGCCCTTGGCGACCATGCCGTCGATCATCCGCTGGCGGTAGTTGCCGATCGTGCCGGTGCGCTTGAAGGTGGCCATGGCGCGGCGCAATTCGTCGGCCTCGCCCGGCCTGAAGCCGCCGGCGACGATGGCGATCTTCATCGCCTGTTCCTGGAACAGCGGCACGCCAAGCGTCTTGCCGAGGATCTCTTCCAGCTCGGGCTTCGGGTATTCGGGCTTCTCCTTGCCTTGCCGGCGGCGCAGATAAGGATGCACCATGTCGCCCTGGATCGGGCCGGGCCGCACGATCGCCACTTCGATGACGAGATCGTAGAAATTCTGCGGCCGCAGCCGCGGCAGCATCGACATCTGGGCGCGCGACTCGATCTGGAAGACGCCCAGCGTGTCGGCCCGGCAGATCATGGCGTAGACGCGATCGTCCTCCGGTGGCAGCGAGTTCAGATCATAGGGACGGCCGTATTCATCGCGCGCTTCCGGATAATGCCGCGTCAGCAAGGTCAGGGCGCGTTTCAGGCAAGTCAGCATGCCGAGCGCCAGCACATCCACCTTGAGGATCTTCACCGCGTCGAGGTCGTCCTTGTCCCATTCGACCATCTTGCGCTCGTCCATCGCCGTCTTGACGATGGGCACGACCTCGTCGAGCCGGTCGCGGGTGATGACGAAGCCGCCGACATGCTGCGAGAGGTGGCGGGGAAAGCCCATGATCTCGTTGGCGCGCTCCAGCACTTGGCTGGACAGCGGGTCGGCGCGGTCGAGGCCGCCGGCATCGGTCTCCCTTTCGCCGAGCTCCGAGGTCGACCAGCCCCAGATGGTGCTCGACAGAGCGCTGCGGACGTCCTCGGAGAGGCCCATGGCTTTCGCCACTTCGCGCAAGGCCGAACGGCCGCGATAGCTGATGACGGCGGCCGCGAGTGCGGTGCGCTTGGCGCTGTATTTGTCGTAGATGTAGGCGATGACTTCGTCACGCCTTTCATGCTCGAAGTCGACGTCGATGTCGGGCGGCTCGTTGCGCTCCTCGGAGATGAAGCGCTCGAAGAGCGCGTCGATCCGGTCGGGGCCGACTTCGGTGATGCCGATGCAGAAGCAGATGACCGAATTGGCGGCCGAACCGCGCCCCTGGCAAAGGATGCTCTGGCTGCGGGCGAACTTCACGATGTCGTGGACGGTCAGGAAATAGCGCGCGTAGTTCAGCCGCTCGATGAGCGCGAGCTCTTCCTCGATGCGCCGCGTGACATGGGCGGGAACACCGGCCGGGTATCGGACGGCAGCCCCTTCCCGCGCCAGCCGCTCGAGCTCGGCCTGCGGTCCGAGGCCGGATTCGGTCGGCTCGTCCGGATAATTATATTCGAGGTCGCTGAGCGAGAATGTGAGCTCGTCGGCGAAGCGCAGCGTTTCAGCCAGCGCCTGCGGGTGCCGGCGGAACAGACGCGCCATTTCCAGCGGCGGCTTCAGATGGCGCTCGGCATTCACCGTCAGCTCCAGTCCGACCTCGGAAACCGGCGTGTTGAGGCGGATCGCGGTGAGCACGTCCTGCAGCGGCCGGCGGTCGGCGGCATGAT
>NZ_RZSC01000039.1:0-19038 GCF_003998155.1 Mesorhizobium sp. M1E.F.Ca.ET.063.01.1.1 | reverse complement strand
GACCAGGACGGCGCTGAGGAAATAACGGCTGGTCGAGGTCTGCTGCACCGGCAATTCGGGCGCTTCGGCGAAATCGCCGAACTCGGAGATATAAGCGGTCTGTTGCGCCTCGTAGTGATAGGTCTCGATCGGCGCGAAGTCGGGGAAATAAAGGCTGATCGCAATCTGTCCGAGATCGGGAACCTTGAGCTCGATCGGGTCGCTGAGCAGCGGCGCGCCGGGCGCCAGATCGGCCTGCCTCTCGCCGCCGAATGTCACATGCCGGATCGTCGCGGCATCGACCGCGCCCTCCTTCGCGGCAAGGGCCACGGTAGCGGCGCCGATCCGGATCGGCGAGGCGCCATATTCGTTGGACAGCCTCAATCGCAACCTCTCGCCGCCCTTGCTGACGCGCAACACCTGGCGCACCGTCTGCTGGTGGAAGCCGTAGAGCACGGCGTCTCCGGGCCAGACATTCATCGGGCTGGCGCTCCAGGTTCCGATCCAGTGTTCCATCTTCTCCATCCCTTCGATTTTCGGCGTAGCCCGCGCGAACACAGATAGCCGCGGCGCGCGACGCAGGCTACCGGTTGCGCTTTCCGCGACACATACATTTTTGACTCGCCGCACCACGCACCTGCAGTCCAGCCCTTCGCTTTCCGGAATGATGGCGCAGCCGCAACATCGGTTTTCCCGAGCGGAATCAAAAAAGTACTAACACCTGCCCCGGAACGTGGTGGCTGGCCGGACAGCGCGCGCCTAGCCTGAAATCGACATCAGATCGCCGGGGGAGGAGACGTCCGGAAGATGTCCAGGGCTGCATGCCCCGTCGGGCGGCTTCGTGGAAAAGCCGCGCCGGCAATGGATTCCAACCATTTTCAGGGAGCGAGACATGGGTTCCGAAACCAAGAGCTTTATGATGAACCGCCGCACGCTTTTGCAGGGTGCGGCAGCCACCGCCGGCGGCCTGTTGCTGGCGAGTGGCGAGCGCGCTGCGGCGCAAGGCGCGGCCTCCAAAATTGTGGCCTGGGAGACCGGCTATCTCGGGTTCTTCTTCTTCGTCGTGCTGCAGGAGGCGCTGAAGCGCAAGGTCGAAAGCCTCGGCCTGGAGTTCGTCGGCAAGGACGCCAATGGCGATGCCAACGCGCAGGTCAACGACTGGAACAGCCTTCTGTTGCAGAAGCCGCGCTACCTCATTTCCGACGCACTGGACTCGGAACTGCTCATCCCGCTGGCCAAGAAGGCGACGTCGCTTGGCGTGCCGCTCGGCATGGTCGACACCGTGCTCACCGGCGGCGAGGTGGCCGCCTCCGTCACCTTCGACAACAAGCAGTCGGGCGTCATGGCGGCCGAGAAGACCGCTGAGCTTTTGACCAAGAAACATGGCTCGCCGAAGGGCAGCGTGCTCAACAATTACGGCTCGCTGACGGCGGTCGCGCTGCGCGACCGCAAGGACGGTTTCGAGGACACGCTGAAGAGCAAATACCCCAACATCGAGATCATCTCGCGGCCGCAGAACAACCAGCATGAGCAGGCGCTCGCCGTGGTCTCGGCGACGCTGCGCGAGCGGCCGGACCTCGACGCCATCCACATGCCGACCGACATCTTCGTCGTCGATGCGCGAAAGGCGCTCGAAACGCAGAAGCGGCTGTTCCCGGTCGGCCACGAGAAGCACATCATCCTGACCAGCATCGATGCCTCGCCGAACGCGCTGGAATGGGTGAAGGCCGGCGAGATCGACGCCGATATCGCGCAGGACCCGATCGCCTATGTCGAGATCGTCGTCGACCTGCTGGAAGAATACACGCTGAAGGGCAAACCGGTCCCGACCGGACCCTACGAGAACAAGAAGTATTTCTGGGAGAAGGGCACGATCGCCGACAGCCCGTGCGGCCCGCTGCTGACCATCCCGCCCTACTTCCTCACCAAGGAGAACGCCGACGACCCGCGCCACTGGGCCAATGTCGTGACCCAGGTGTGGAAGATGCAGCAGAACGCCGGCTGAGATCGCAGCCGACGAGACGGGTGGGAACGCGCCGTCGCGTTCTCACCCCATTTCGGAATTACCGGTTATCCAGATGAATGTCGCCGAAGGCACGATCGTGCCCGATAGTCTTGCGCCGGACAACGCCGGTGCTGTCCTGACCGTCGACAACGTCTTCAAGCGCTTCGGCCCGCTTGCGGTGTTGGACGGCGTCTCGCTGACCGTCTCGAAAGGGGCGATCCATGGCCTGCTCGGCAAGAATGGCGCCGGCAAGTCGACGCTGTCCAACATCATCGCCGGCCTCTTGCACCATGACGGCGGTTCGATCCTGTTGGCCGGCGAGGACGTATCGGCCCTGCCGCTGACGGCGCGCAGGAAGCGCGGGCTCCATCTTCTCTCCCAGCATTCGGAGATCTTCGAGGACCTTTCGATCGGCGAGAACCTTCTGCTGCCGGAATTGCCGAGGCGCTTCGGCCTGACCGACTGGGCAGCGCTTCATCGCCTGGCGGCGCGCCAGCTCGAAAGCCACGGCATGCCGGTCGACCCGCGGCGGCGCGCCGGCGACCTCGGCGCCAGCGACAGGCGCAGGCTCGCCATCATCAAGGCGGTCGCGGCCGAAGCCTCGCTGATCATCCTCGACGAGCCGACGGCGGGCCTGGCCGCGGCGGAACGGCTGCATCTTCTCGAATGGGTAGAAAGCCTCACCGAAAGAGGCACATCCTTCATCTACATCTCGCACCACAATGACGAGGTGCGGCAGCTTTGTTCGGAATACACGGTCCTGCGTGACGGCAAGGTCACCGCCAGCGGCAAGGCGGCAGAGCTTTCGGCCGACGCCATGGCGCGCGTCATCACCGGCGCCGATGTCGCCGAGTTCCACCGCAGCCGCGAGAACTACTCCGCCGCCATCGCGCTCCGCGGGCTTTCCTTTCCCGGCGGCGGACCGGTCGACCTGACGATCGGCCGTGGCGAGATCGTCGGCCTCGTCGGTCTGCTCGGCGAAGGGCCGCAGGAACTGATGCGGGCGCTCGGCGGTCTGCTTCCCATCGAAGCCGGCGCCGTCATCATCGATGGGCGGGAGGCGCGTCTCGGCTTGCCGGGGCAGAGTCTCGACTCGGGCATCGCCTATCTCACCCACGACCGCATCGGCGAAGGTCTGGTCGGCTCGATGTCGGTGACCGAGAATCTCAACCTCGGCAATTGGCCGCGGTCGCTCGGCTGGCTGGTCAGCGGCGCCGGTATGAGCCGCCGCATGCGCGAGGCGCGCGGCGCCATGGATATCGTCATGGGCAGCGGCGGCCAGGAGATCGGCGAACTGTCCGGCGGCAACCAGCAGAAGGTGCTGCTCGGCCGGCTGCTGGAACGCAAGCCAAGGCTGCTTCTGCTCGACGAGCCGACCGTCGGCGTCGATGTCGCCGCCAAGGAACAGATCCACCGCCTGATCGACGATGCGACGAAGAAGGGCGTCAGCGTGCTGCTGCTCGCCCAGGACCCGGAAGAGATGCAGCGCCTCGTCGACCGCGTGGTGATCTTCTCCAGGGGTCGTATCGCGCGCACGCTGCAGGGCGCCGAGATAACCATCGACGCGATCGCCGAAGCGAGAACGGCGCGATGAAAGTTTTGAGGTAAGGCTCCGAAATGGCCAGCAAGAAATTCCTTCTCGACAATGTGGTCTGGATCCTGATCGTCGTGTTCAGCATCCTTGCCGGTTTCCTCAATCCGTTCTTCCTCTCGGAAGGCAATCTGCAGAACGTGCTGGTGCAGGCGACCACGCTGGGCGTCCTTGTGCTTGCGGTTTCCTTCACGCTTCTGATCGGCGAGATCGACCTGTCCGTGGTCGGCAATCTCGTCTTCTCGAGCATGGTCGGCGCCTATGCCATGCAGCAGTTCGGCGTCCACTGGACGCTTGCCGTCCTCATCACCATCGCCGCCGGCGTGTTTGTCGGCCTGCTCAACGGCTACTTCGTCGCTTATCTGCGCATGAACTCGCTGATCGCGACGCTGGCGATGGGGCTTTTCCTGCAAGGGGCGGTGCTCGGCGCCACGCAGGCGCGCACCATGGTCGTCACCGACGAAGGCTACAGCTACATAGGCAGCGCCACCATCGGCAACTGGCCGGTGATGCCGATCGCGCTGTTCGTCGCCTATCTCCTGGCCCATGTCGTGCTTGCCTATTCGGCCTGGGGGCGGAACCTCTACGCCACCGGCGGCAACCGCCGGGCGGCCAACGCCGCCGGCATCAACGTCAAGCGCGCAAGGCTCGGCGCCTTCACCGCCTCGGGCTTCCTCGCGGGGCTCGCCGGCTTCCTCTACACCTCCTATCTTGGCGGCGTTAGCGTCACCGTCGGCAGCACGACGCTGCTCTATGCCGTGGCGGCACCCGTCATCGGCGGCGTCTCGCTGTTCGGCGGGCGCGGCCGCGTCATCGGCATGCTCGGCGGCACGCTGCTCATCACCGTCATCCAGACCGGCCTGCAGCTCATCAATGTCTCGGCCTATTATATCCAGATGATCGGCGGAGCGATGATCCTGCTCGCGATCGCCGTCGACGCCTTCCGCATCAGAAGCGAGGAGCGCGGCGTCGTTTGAAGGCGGCGTCGGCTTTGTGGAGGAGGCTCAGGATAGTCAAAAAAGTACTAATGGTCGGACGGGAACATAGTGGCGCCGGTTTTGTCGGCTCAGTAGTCTGGCCGGTATGAGACCGATGGGAGGTGGCGCGTCGACGAGGCGATCGCGCTCAGGGTTTCGATTCGGGAGGAACAGCGATGAAACCTGATCTCGAGGTTGTGCAGATCAGGCCGGGCGAGTCGTTCACCGCCTGGTCGCACGGCTATCCGTTCCGCACCGTGCGCTGGCATTTCCATCCGGAATATGAGCTGCATCTCATCGTCGCCACCCGCGGCCGTTATTTCGTCGGCGACTTCATCGGCGAGTTCGAGCCGTTCAATCTGGTGCTGACCGGCCCCAACCTGCCGCACAACTGGGTGAGCGATGTGCCGAAGGACGCGACGGTGCCGCTGCGCTGCCGCATCATCCAATTCAACGAGGGCTTCATCGACGGCGCCATCAACACCTTCCCCGAGCTTGGTGCACTGACGCCGGTGCTGGAGGCCTCGCGCCGCGGCGTCCTGTTCAGCCGGCAGACCAGCCGGCAGCTCGCCCCGCTGATGGAAGAGATCATGAATTCGCAAGGTGTGCGCCGCATCGAGCTGTTCATGATGATGATGGGCCTGCTCAGCCGCGCGGAGGGCGCGCGGATGCTCGCCAGCGCAAGCTACCTGCCCGACCCGTCGGGCTATATGTCGGCCGGCATCAACAAGGCGCTTGCCTATCTGCGCGAGAACCTGACCCAGCCCTTCAGCGAGACGGATCTGGCCGCCATCGCCGGCCAGTCGCCCAGCGTCTTTTCACGCTCCTTCCGCCAGCATACCGGGATGACGCTGGTGCAATATGTGAAGCGGCTGCGCATCAATCTGGCCTGCCAGATGCTGATGAGCGACGAGCAGGCCTCGATCACCAATATCTGCTTCGAGGTCGGCTACAACACCCTTTCCAACTTCAACCGGCAGTTCCTCGCCGAGAAAGGCATGACGCCTTCGCATTTCCGGCGGCTGACACTGCACAATATCAACCTGGCGAAAGCGGCCTAGCCAGCCGGCACGACAGACAGCGGAAGACGGTAGCCGGGAGCAAGCCGACCCCGGCGAGGCGAAGCGTTGCCTGCGTGCGGACTGGAACGGCAAGACGGAACATGAGGACCCCATGGCTCAGAAACTGATCGACAAGGTCGCCGCGGTCACTGGAGCCGCCTCCGGCATCGGACTCGAATGCGCCCGCATGATGGTCTCGGAAGGCGCGCGCGTGGTGCTGGTCGACCGCGACGGAGAGGCGCTGCGCGCCGTCTGCGAGGAACTTGGCCCGGCGGCGATCCCGTTGCGGGTCGATCTGACGGATACCGCCGATGCAGCCCGCATGATGCCCGGGATCCTCGACCGTGCCGGCCGGCTCGATATCTTCCACGCCAATGCCGGCGCCTATATCGGCGGCGAGGTGGTGAGTGGCGACCCCGATGCCTGGGACCGCATGCTGAACCTCAACATCAACGCCGCCTTCCGCTCCATCCGGGCCGTGCTGCCGCATATGGTCGAACGCAAGACGGGCGACATCGTCATGACCAGCTCGATCGCCGGCCTGGTGCCCGTCGTGTGGGAGCCGATCTACACCGCTTCCAAGCACGCCGTGCAGGCCTTCGTGCACACAGTCCGGCGGCAGGTCGCCAGATACGGCCTGCGCGTCGGCGCCGTCGCACCCGGTCCGGTTGTCACCGCGCTCATCAAGGATTGGCCGAAGGACAAGCTCGAGCAGGAGCTTGCCGCCGGCGGGCTGATGCAGCCGATCGAAGTGGCGGAAGCCGTCATGTTCATGCTGACCCGGCCGCGCACCGTCACCATTCGCGATCTTGTCATCCTGCCGCAAAGCAATGACCTATAGAAACCGTTTGGACCGGCGAAGGATCTGAAGTCATGAGCAGCCATTTCATCGGCATCGACATCGGCACCGGCAGTGCCCGCGCGGGCATCTTTGACGAACAAGGTGTGCTGCTCGCCTCCGCCAAGGCCGACATCGCCATCTGGCACGCCGAAGGCCACATCGTCGAGCAGTCGAGCAACGACATCTGGCGCGCCGTCGCGGCCACCGTCCGCGAGGCCGTGTCGCTAGCCGGCATTTCAGCGCAATCGGTGCATGGCATCGGCTTCGATGCGACCTGCTCGCTTGTCGTTCTCGGGCCGGGCGGCGCGCCGCTGACGGTCAGCCCGTCGGGCGATCCGGAGCGCAACATCATCGTCTGGATGGATCACCGCGCCACCGATCAGGCGCGCCGGATCAACGACACCGGCGAGGACGTGCTGCGCTTTGTCGGCGGCACCATCTCGCCGGAGATGGAAACGCCGAAACTCCTGTGGCTCGCCGAGAACATGCCCGGGACCTTTTCGGCGGCATGGCAGTTCATGGACCTCGCCGATTTCCTCACCTGGCGGGCAACCGGCAGCCTGGCGCGCTCGACCTGCACCGTGACCTGCAAATGGACCTATCTCGCGCACGAGGCGCGCTGGGACGACGCCTATTTCCGCAAGGTCGGGCTGGGCGCGCTTGCGGATGAGAAATTCACGCGGATCGGCACCGAGATCGTGGCGCCCGGAAGCGCGCTCTCCAACGGCTTGACGGACGAGGCGGCGGCCGAGCTCGGCCTGTTGCCTGGAACGCCGGTCGCTGCCGGCATGATCGATGCCCATGCCGGCGGCATCGGCTCGGTCGGCGCGCGCGGCGGCGCCGGCGACGTGACGACGCGCATGGCCTATGTCTTCGGTACTTCCGCCTGCACCATGACGACGACCGAGCAGGCGGCCTTCGTGCCTGGCGTGTGGGGGCCTTACTTCTCCGCCATGGTGCCGGGCCTGTGGCTGAACGAAGGCGGCCAATCGGCGGCGGGCGCCGCCATCGATCGTCTCGTCGGCATGCACCCCGCCGCCGTCGAGCTTGCCGGCATCGCGGCGCGCAGCGGCCAGAGCCTCAGCCAATGGCTGGCGCAGGAAGCCGAACGGCACGGCGGCGCGGCCAGGGCCGATAGGCTTATCGGCAGCCTGCACGTCGTTCCCGAATTTCTCGGCAACCGCGCGCCTTTGGCCAACCCCGAAGCGCGCGGGCTGATTGCCGGGCTGGACATGGCGACCGGCGCCGACAGCCTCGTCGCGCTCTATCTCGCCGGCCTGTGCGGCCTCGGTTATGGCGCGCGCCAGATCCTGGCGGCCATGCATGGCCGCGGCATCGAGATCGATACGATCGCCATCAGCGGCGGCGCGGGACAAAGCCCGCTCGTGCGGCAGCTCATCGCCGACGCCACCGGCAAGGTGGTCTACGCGCCGACGTCCCCCGAGCCGGTGCTGCTCGGCTCGGCGATGCTCGGCGCCGTGGCCGCCGGCCGCCACCCCGACCTTCCTGCGGCCATGGCGGCGATGTCGGAGGTGGGCGAGGTCTATTCGCCGAATTCTTCGCTCGCCGCCTGGCACGACAGGCGCTTTGCCGCGTTCGAACGCCTGCAGGCCGCCGCGCTGTCGGTGCTGGCCGTGTGAGATCTCCAGCCGCCTCCCGCCGACGTTCACCGTCACTTGCACTCTTCGCCCGGAACCATCGCCGGGCGGAGGGGTTGTGTCGTCAGACTTCGAGAGACGGAAGGAAAGACGATGCGGACGTTGACGATGATGCTCGCTCTTTCGACCTTTGCCCTGGCGCAGCCGGTGTCGGCTCAACGCGCCGATCCGCAACCGCCCCAGGCTCTGCCGCCGGCTGAACAGCCTCTGCCCGACCAGGTGCAACCCGATCCGGGAAATTCCGGCCAGAGCGTTACCAATGTTGTGGTGGTGGCGATGGAGGACTTGCCCGCGGAGATCAAGGCCCAAGCCGAAGCCGTGGTCACCAGGACGACCGCCAAGGACCTGGCCAAGCTGCAGAAATCGATCGATGCCTCACCCGAGGCGGTATCGGTGCTGCATGCAAACGGGCTGAATTCCTCGCAGGTCGTTGCGGCCAACATCGACGGCGACGGCACGCTGACGCTGATCATCCAGACCACGACGTGACCGGCGTCGTCAGACGCGGCTGACCCGACCGTCACGGCCAACAAGACCAGATTCCGCGGAGGGGCCGCCATGGCCGAAACCGCCGTCCGCAATTTCACCCTCAACTTCGGACCGCAGCATCCGTCGGCGCATGGCGTGCTCAGGCTGGTGCTGGAGCTGGACGGGGAGATCGTCGACCGCGCCGATCCGCATATCGGCCTGCTGCACCGCGGCACGGAAAAGCTGATCGAATACAAGAACTATCTGCAGGCCCTGCCGTACTTCGACCGGCTCGACTATGTGGCGCCGATGAACCAGGAGCATGCCTTCTGCCTCGCCGCCGAGAAGCTGCTCGAAATATCGGTTCCCCGGCGCGGGCAGCTCATCCGCGTCCTGTTTTGCGAGATCGGCCGGCTCTTGTCGCATCTGCTCAACGTCACCACGCAGGCCATGGATATCGGCGCGCTGACGCCGCCGCTCTGGGGCTTCGTCGAGCGCGAGAAGCTGATGGTGTTCTATGAGCGTGCGTCCGGCGCGCGCATGCACGCCAATTACTTTCGGGTCGGCGGCGTGCACCAGGATCTGCCGGGGCAGTTGCTCGACGACATCTGGGATTTCTGCGATCCGTTCCTGAAGGTCTGCGACAACCTCGAGGAACTCCTCACCGACAATCGCATCTTCAAGCAGCGCAACGTCGACATCGGCGCGATCTCTCTCGACGACGCCTGGGCCTGGGGTTTTTCCGGCCCGATGGTGCGCGGCTCGGGCGCGGCCTGGGATTTGCGCAAGGCGCAGCCTTACGAGTGCTACCCCGAGATGGAATTCGACATTCCGGTCGGCAAGCACGGCGACTGCTACGACCGCTATCTCGTGCGCATGGAGGAGATGCGGCAGTCGGTGCGGATCATGAGGCAGTGCCTGGAAAAACTGCGCTCGACCGATGGCCAGGGGCCGGTCGCCGTGCCCAACCAGAAGATCACCCCGCCGCCGCGCGCCACCATGAAGCGCTCGATGGAGGCGACGATCCACCATTTCAAGCTCTATACCGAGGGCCATCGCGTGCCGCCCGGCGAGGTCTACGCCGCGGTGGAAGCCCCGAAAGGGGAATTCGGCGTCTATCTGGTCTCGGACGGCAGCAATGTTCCGTACCGCTGCAAGATACGCGCGCCGTCTTTCGCCCATCTCCAGGCGATGGACTATCTGTCGCGCGGGCACATGATCGCCGACGTCGCGGCAATCATCGGCTCGCTGGACATCGTGTTTGGCGAGATCGATCGCTGACTGATGACGTGGAGTGCCAGGCGTCGCTACGATGGAGCGGCGGGAGAGTATGCAACTCCCCCGCCGCTTCGGGTCCGGTATTGAGCCTTCCGCGCGGTTCCGCGAACCGCGGCCATTGCTCAGTACGTGAACAGGCCTCTCAGCCAGGCAAGAATGCCTGAGCCCGGCGAGATGGCCGCACGGACACGGGACGCCGCCCAGCGTGCCGGCAGGTTGGCGCCGACATGGCAATGGCAGACGACCTCGTGCAGCTGCCAGTCGCTAAGCTCGAAGAAGCGCTTCGCTTCGCCGTAACTGTCGTCCTGCAAACCTTGAGCACGAAAGATCGGGTCTTCGAAAGCGACAGTGATCGGCGATCCGGCCGCACGCATTCTTTCGCGCACTTCTGGAGTGGCATATTCGGTGCCCGCAAGCGCCATGAGGCGCCGGCCGGGGTCTTGCTCGAGAAGTTGCGCCCAGCGTTCGAGGCGCTGGCCTCGACTGGCGATGAGAACCGCTGCTTCAGCATGAACGTCGGCAACGGCATTGAGTTGGTCTACGGTTTGGTGCTTCAAGGCCGCCTCCTATGTCGGCAGATGATCACCCGCCCCACTACGGAACTAAGGCGCTGCATGGCGCCGGCAAGAGCCGAAACGGGTTATGAGAATCATTTGATCGGCATTCGTGTCCCGCGCCGCCGGATTGCGACGGATTCGCGTTGGAACCATCCGCGGGCGTGACCGTTCTGCCAGCGTCAGCCGCCCCCCGGACGCTCGATGAGCGCCAGGGAATGCGGTGATCAATCCATCATGTTCTGGTCGAGCGGATGTCCGGTTGCCGGAAACCCCATCACGCCGACGGCCCGCCAGCGCAACGAGGGAACCACTTTATGGCCATTCTCCCCAACCCCGACCCGACGCCGACGCCAGTGCCCACGCCGCCGCCGTTCCCCGACCCGAAGCCGATGCGCGAGCCGGATCCGGAGCGGCTGCCGGACGAGACCCCTGTCCCCAATCCGGATGAGAACGACGTGCCACCCAAGCATTCGGCGAAGCTCGGCGGCGCCAGTCGGCGTGAGCAGTCTTCTCCCAGCGCTCCTTCGTCGACTCGATCGTACGTTCCGCAATCCAGGTAACTCATAGAAACGCTTACTGTGCCGCGTTTGGCACTTACGCCCGCCATCGGCGTGGCCGCAATGTTCATACCCTGATGCCGCGCAGGTAGTGCAGGCCGAGCCAATTGAGCGGACCGCCTTCGATGCGCTCGAATCCGGTTGCCGCCAGCGGTTGGCGAAGACCGTGCAGGTCGAACTGGCCATGCAGGCCGTGCTTTGCCGACATGTGTCCGCGTTCACTGACGGGCCCTGCATAGTCGATCAGCAACAGCCGTCCGCCCGGAGGCAGAACGCGTGCCGCCTCGCGCAGGCAAAGGCTGCGTCTTGCTTCCGGCACCATGTGCAGCACCGTCGTGAAAGTGACTGCATCGAAGCGTCCGTCCTCGAACGGCAATTCGGCCGCATCGGCATGGTGAAAGGCGATGTCGAGGCCCGCCCGGCCGGCCTTGCGGCGAGCCGCGGCAAGCATCTTTTCGGAAACGTCGACGCCGACCACCGATCCGCCGGGCTGCACGCGGCGCCATGCGGAAATCGCCTGCGTGCCGGTGCCGCATCCGACCTCCAGCAGTTGGAAGCCCGGCGCCAGACCGGCCAGATCGAGCAGCGCCTCGCGATAGGCCCGGTCGCGCCCGCGGGTCAGGACAAGGACCAGCAGGTCGTAGAGGCGCGGAAAGCCGATGCCCTTGTTGGCGTCGGGGCTCATTACGGCTCCAGCGACGCGCGCTTGGCTTCGCATATGGTGCATGTTCATCACGTCCTTCCTTCAACAGGCAGTTCAAGAACCCGCGAATGCCGGGAAAAGCGGCCGACGACTGGCGAAGCTTCGAAACAGTCCGTATGATAATGAACACTCTGTCCGGAATTTTCGACGGACGATGCAGGCGGAACGTCCGTTAGTGGACAATTCCGCGCCCGCCGTCCTGGAAAAGGCGGGCCAGGAAAGACGCTCCGTGGACCGGCGAAGGAGAAGTGATCCATGTCGCGCCAGATCGATCGGCGAGCGGCCCGCACGCGCAAAGCCCTTCACCAGGCGCTGCTGACGCTTATGCTGCGCAAGGGTTACGAGGCTCTCTCGGTGCAGGACATCATCGATGAAGCCGACATTGGCCGCTCGACATTCTACGCCCACTATACCGGCAAGGAGGATCTGCTGCGCAGCGGCTTCCAGATGCTTCGGGAGGAGCTCAAGGAGGCGCAATCGATGGTGCGCGTGGGAGCCGAGGCCTCGCACGACGACCCGCTCGGCTTCAGCACGGCCATGTTCAAGCATGCCGCCCGGTATGCCGATCACTACAGGACGATGATCGGCGGGCGCGGCGGCGCCGTGACGGAGAATGAAATCCGCCTGATCCTGTCAGAGATGGTACGGCAGGAACTGCCCCCTACCCTCCATGGCGATATGATGCCGCGCGACTTCGTCGTGCAATTCATCGTCGGCGCTTTCCTTACGACTCTGAACTGGTGGTTCGAGCGGAAGCCGAAACTGTCGCCGGCCCAGGTCGACGCCATGTTCCGGAGCCTGGTGCTCGATGGGCTTTCACCCTTGGTAGGCGGCAAGCGACGGCCGGCGGATCACCCCGCTGCACATCGCGATGCGGATTGATCGGTCTCAACGATGGGGTCCCGTCGACTGAGCCGATCAGAGAGGGTGGGCCTCATCGACATTCGGCAATTCAAGTGCAGAGCGGAGCAAGCCGCGACCTCGTCGATAAAGGGTCGAATACGCAACCGGCGCCAATAGGTCGGCGTGAGGCTGGAAATCCGCAATGCGCTTGTTGAAACGTATTGTCCCGCAGCCGGGAACCAGGCAATCCCGATTTCCCTTCGGACATTTGCTGAAAGAGCAAAGCCGGCCAAGGTAACGGTCGCTGTCGGGTTCGAACAGGAACACGTCGAGTTGATGGCTGACGAAGCTGATGCCGACGCCTGTCTCGAATGCCTGCCGCAGCGCGGCGGCGCCTGCGCGACGCAGTTCGCCGAGCCGGTGCTGCGAATTGATCCATAGGGCCAGGTCGAGGTCGCCGCATTCATGCCAGACCTCGATGCGTGCCCGGCGGAACTCGCTGAACCTGGGAATCTCCTTCCAGAGCGGTTTCGCCACCGAGCCAATAACGGCGATCGCCTCGATTTCGGAGAACGTCATCCAGGCCCGCGTGACGACATCGGCCGCTATGCGGAACTGGCGCTGTCGTTCCAGAAGGTACCGGTTCTGGCTTTCGATCTCTGACCGCTTCATGGACTCATCCGATAAGCTTCATCAAATTGCGTTTGCGGCCAAAGCGGAGCTTGAGTTCGGCAATATGAGCGGCCTGTTCCTTTGGAGAACGCAGCCCTGCCATGCGGAGCAGCAACTTCATCACCTCCTCATAGGCGGGAGCCCCACCGACTTCAGCCAGTTCATCTATGCGCGTCGCATAGGTCTCGATCGCCTCGCCGGGATGTGTCGCCTCGCTCGCCGCGGCGAGGGTTTCACGCAAGCTTGACGACACACCATACTTGCGGACCGTCGCCCAAGCATCGTCGAACGCCCGGTCATGGATCATGATGCGGACGAGCAGGTCTGCGGGGAATCCCCATCGCGTCGGCGCTTTGCCTGCGAGTTGCGATCGTAGGAACTTCGTCGCGGCTTCGCCCGCGCCGCTGCCCCCAATCCGGCACAGTTCCTCGTACAGTTGAAGGCTGGGTGCCTTTTCGAACGCTCGTTGCAGCAGCTTTTCGGCCTCTTTGCACCGGCCGGCACGCGAAAGAAGCTCGACCGTGAGCAGCACGAGCCGCTCGTCCAAACGGTCGTCCTCAAATACCCACAGCCCCTCTTCAGCGCGGCGAAGAGCCTCGTCCGCTCGACCATGTGCGAGGCAGAACTCCGCAAGCTGTAAGTAGCGCCAGGGTGACGACAGCTCTTTCGCCCGCAAGCCTATGCGGGCATCGAGGTCGCCATCGCTTTCGGCGAACCCGTCCAGGACATGCATCAGCAAATCATAATTCGCGTCAGCATCCGTGGTGGACGAAAGACGTCCCGCCTGTGGGCCGACCTTCGGCGTCAGCTTTTCCCACGCCTCCGCCGCCAGGCGGCGATACTCGGCAAGTCCCAGCGCGCCCAACACGTCGGCATAGATTGTCGAAGCGCCGTCGAACGCGTCATATTCGCCCTTCATCTCGCGAGCGAACAGCGTCCTGGCAAATAATACAGGTTCAGGTCCCGCGGCGCGGGCAGCGCTCAAGTGAATATCCTGCGCTCGGCACAGCAGGCCGCCGCAATGACCGTCGGAGTCGTCGATTGACCCGATCGCCCTTTCGATCCGGTCGAAGGCATGCTCCGCCAAGCGCAAAGCGAGGACCGAACGCCCGGACGGCACAAGGTCGGCGACGACGTCAAGCACCTCATCCACGCCCGCGGCCCATCCAGGTACCGCGCGGTATTCGACGTAGCCTCTCGTCCTTGTCTCGTCATCTATGGCCTTGCGCAAACGCGCTTCGAGCGTCTTGTCGTCAGCGCTCATTGTCGACGCGGCCATGTCGAGCTTGCGAAACAGCGTCGGATCGCCATCGATGAACCCGACAATCATTTCGATCAGGGCGTCGATGCTTTTCGCGCGCAGGTATTCCCGGATGCGGGCGAGCGCGCCGACGTCTTCCGGCTCCGCGTCCGCAGCATTCGTCGCCAGCGCGACCGCGACCATGTGCTTGCAAAAACCCCTATCGTCGAAAGCCGGACAGGAACAGCTTCCTCCGATCTCGGAACCCCGGCCGGTGACCTCTGCGCGGTAGTCCTCCGTGCCGGCGACCTGAGCGCGCACGCGCCGCGCATCCGTGGTGAGTATATCAACCTGGCCTTGGGAGCAGTAGGCTTCGCCACGCGCAAACACCTTGTCGCCCGCAAGCTCGCGCAAGGTTGCGACGTCAAAGCGGGTCCGGCTCTCGGTCATATGTGGTTGGACCCCAACTCCATTCGATCACATGCAGAACCTTGCCCGATCGACCAAAAATGTCACTGAACCGGACGCGAAGGTGGCGGGTTGGATCGCCGCTTAACAGCATCAAGACAGCGACGAATCGATCGTAGTGGCTCTCCCGAGATCGTCAAGAACGTGGCCATTTCGCATCACGAAACCCGCGCCGGCGTCCACGCTCCGCCCGCCGCGTTCGACTCCACCGCCGCCGCCACGAACTTCACGCCGCGCGCGCCGTCGACCACGTCCGGTACCTGCGCCGCGCGCGCCGCATCGACAGCCCCGCCCACTCGGTGCGCGCGGATGATGTCGGCGGCGTCGCGGTAGAAATTGGCGAAGGCCTCGATATAGCCTTCCGGATGGGCGGCCGGCATGCGCGAGACGCGCCGCGCTTCCGTGGTCGAGCCGTGGCCGCCGCGCACCAGCGTGCGGGTTTCCTCGCCATAGGGCGAGAAGCGCAGCTCCTCCGGCCGCGTGCCCAACCATTCGAGCCCGGCCTTGTCGCCATAGATGCGCACCGAGAGGTCGTTGTAGTGGCCGGGCGAGGTCTGGCTGGCGAGGATCGTGCCGCGCGCTCCGCCTGTCCAGCGCACCAGGACATGCGCATTGTCGTCGAGCCGTCGTCCGGGCACGGCGGTGAACAGGTCCGCCGAGACCGCCTCCGCCTCGAAGCCCGAGATGAAGCTCGCCAGGTTGAAGGCGTGCACGCCGATGTCGGCGAGCACCGCCGACTGTCCGGCGCGCGCCGGATCGGTGCGCCATTCGGCCTGCTTCTGGCCTTGCGCGTCGATCGGCTGCGTCAGCCAGTCCTGGATATAGGCGCCATGCACGGAAACGATGCGGCCGAGCGCGCCGGCCGCCACCATCTCGCGCGCCTGCCGCACCATGGCATAGCCGGTTTTGTTGAGCGTGACGACGAAGCGGCGCTTCCTCGCTTTTGTCAGCGCCACCAGGGCTTCGGCCTCGGCTAGCGTGGTGGACAGCGGCTTGTCGCAGATGACGTCGATGCCGGCCTCGAGGAAGGCGGTAGCGATCGGCGCATGCAGGTGGTTGGGCGTGACGACGACCACCGCCTCGATGCCATCCGGCCGCGCCGCTTCGGCTTTCGCCATGGCATGATAGTCGGCATAGCTGCGCTCCGGCGCTATGCCGATCTCGGCGGCCGATGCCGCCGCGTTCTCCGGATCCGAGGAAAGCGCACCCGCCACGAGGGCGATCTGGTCGTCGAGCCGCATGGCGAGGCGATGCACCGCGCCGATGAAGGCGTTGCGGCCGCCGCCGACCATGCCGACCGTCAGGCGTTTGCGCGAGGTTCCGTCAGCGGTTGCATGGACCATGTTTGCGATTATCCTCCCTGAAATGGCGATCCGTTGTCGGCGACGCCTGCCGCAATTTTTCGAATGATATTTCTATTTTTCGTTTTGTAAAACTCCCGTGCCGCGATAGCGTTTCTCTTGGCCCAACCGATGGGCCGCATCCGGAGGAGGGTTCGGATGTTCCAAGCCGTCAACGGGTACCTCGTATGAGCAGCCGCAAACCGACAGACGAGCCGTCTCCGCACGGCCTGGAGACGGCAGCGGGAAAACGCAGCCGTTCGCTGGCGGCACTTGGCTACACCAAACCGCAAACCTATGAGGAACTGCGCGCCGTGCTCTCTTCCGGCACCGTGCATTTCCCGAAGCGGCTGCGCCAGGTTGCCATCTTCCTGTGGCAGCATCCGAGCGACGTGGCGCTCGGCACCATCGCGCAGGTGGCCGACCAGGCCGGCGTGCAGCCCTCGACGCTGGTGCGCTTCGCGCAGATCTTCGGCTATGCCGGGTTTTCCGATTTCCAGGGCCTGTTCAAGGACCACATGAAAGGCTCATGGCCGGAGGGTCGCAGCCACGAGCCCACGGCCGAACCCAACGCCAACCTGCATTTCCTCAACGGCATGGTCGGCGCCTCGCAAGCCTCACTCGGCCGCATCGGCAACGGCTTCGACATCGACAGCTTCGAGAAGATGGTCGAACTGCTGGCCAGCGCGGAACTGATCTATGTCATCGGCAGCAAGCGCGCCTTCCCCGTCACCACCTATCTGTCGCTGACGCTGTCGCAGCAGGGGGTGCGCAACGTGCTGGTCGACAATGTCGGCTCGACCGCGCTCGACCAGGTCGGCTGCATAACGCCGCGCGACGCGGTGCTCGCAGTCTCCTTCAGCCCCTATAATTCGATCACGCCCGACCTCGTCGCCGTCGCGCATGAGCGCAAGGCGCGCATCGTCGCCATCACCGACAGCACCTTCTCGCCGCTGGTGAGACTCTCCGACGCCTGGCTGGAGGTGGTAGAGTCGGATTTCGCCGGCTTCCGCTCGCTCGCCGCATCGCTCGCCGTCGGCATGGCTTTGGTCCACGGCGTCGTTGCGCGCCGGACAGGCTGACCGTGGCGGTTGACTATCGGGAACTTTTGTTCCATTTTAAAAAAATAGAAACTTTGTTCCGGGAGGAGGAATGGAGGTTCGGCTCGACAACAAGGTGGTGCTGGTCACCGGCGCGACGCAGGGCATTGGCCGCGCGATCGCCGAGACCGCCGCGCGCTCCGGCGCCGAAGGCCTTGTGATCACCGGCCGCGACCGCAAACGCGGCGACGCTGTCGCCGCCGAACTTTCCGCCATGGGCACCCCGACCGCCTTTGCCGCCGCCGACCTCGGCGATCCCGAGGCTCCGGCAATGCTCGCCCGGACCTGCATCGAGCGCTTCGGCCGCATCGACGCACTCGTGAATGCCGCGGGCCTTACCGACCGCGCCTCCTTCGTCGATGCCAGCCTCGAAGACTGGGCATCGCTGTTCGCCGTCAATGCGCGCGCGCCCTTCTTCCTGATGCAGGCGGTCATCGCCGACATGACGAAGCGCGGCGGGGGCGGCGCCATCGTCAACATCCTGTCGATCAACGCGCATTGCGGCTCGCCCGAGCTTGCCGTCTATTCCGCCACCAAGGGCGCGCTGGCGACGCTGACCAAGAATGCCGCCAATGCCCACCGCTTCGACCGCATCCGCGTCAACGGCATCAATGTCGGCTGGACCGACACGCCGGCCGAGCGCGTCATGCAGGCCGATACGCTTGGCCATGGGCCGGGCTGGCTCGATGCGGCCAATGCGGCCCAGCCCTTCGGCCGGCTGTTCTCGGTGGGCGACATCGCCAACCTCGCCGTCTTCCTGCTCTCCGACGCTGCCGGGCCGATGACCGGCGCGCTGATCGACCAGGAGCAATGGGTGATCGGAGCGAACCGGTGAGCGCGGTGCGCGCCGAAAGCCTCGGCCCTGCCCTGCTCAGTTGCTTGCCGTCCGAGGTCCGCAAGCCGGCTTACGATCGCGCAGCAATGAGACCGGGTATCGCGCATATCGGTGTCGGCGCCTTCCACCGCTGCCACCAGGCCGAATATACCGACGATCTCCTGGCGAACCATTTCGACCGCTGGGGACTGGTCGGCATCAACATCCGCCCGCCTCTTCTCGCCGAAACGCTCGGCCGGCAGCACGGCCTCTACACGCGGCTGATCCGCCAGAATGACGAGGTCGAAGCGCGCATCATCGGCAGCATCATCCGCGTCATCGACAGTCAGGGCAGCGCCAGGCCGGCGCTCGAAGTGCTCGCCTCGTCCGACATCGAGATGGTCACCATGACGGTGACCGAGAAAGGCTATTGCCACGTTCCGTCGAACGGCGCGCTCGACCTCGACCATCCCGACATCGTGCACGACCTCGCCAACCCACAAGCGCCGCGCAGCGTGCCCGGCATCCTGGCGAGGGCGCTGGAGCTGCGCACGGGCTCGCATGGCCGGCCGGTGACGCTGCTGTCCTGCGACAACATCCCGACCAACGGCATCATCCTCGGCAATGTCGTGCGGGCGTTCGCCGAACGGCGCGGCAATGGGCTGGTGGATTGGATCGCGAGCAATGTCACCTTCCCTTCCGCCATGGTCGACCGCATCGCGCCGGCAACGACGGAGGTTGATATCGCTGCGGTGGAAAAGCGCTTCGGCTACCGCGACAGCGCCGTCGTCGTCGGCGAGCGCTTCCGCCAATGGGTGATCGAGGACCGTTTCGCCGGCCGCGTGCCGCGCTGGGACCTCGTCGGAGCGACCTTCGTAAACGACGT
>NZ_RZSC01000399.1:0-5433 GCF_003998155.1 Mesorhizobium sp. M1E.F.Ca.ET.063.01.1.1 | reverse complement strand
TGGGCGATTTCGCGCCGAGCACTTCGGCGATCTGCTCAGCGCCGTGCTGGACGCCGTGGCAGAGGCCGACCGTGTCGACCTTGCCATATTCGATCGCGGCCCATGTGTTCATCGCCATCGGGTTGGCGTAGTTGAGGAATTTGGCGTCGGTCTCGGCGACCGCGCGGATGTCCTTGCAGAAGTCGAGGATCACCGGGATGTTGCGCTGGCCGTAGAGAATGCCGCCGGCGCAGATCGTGTCGCCGACGCATTGGTCGATGCCATATTTCAGCGGAATACGGATGTCGTCGGCATAGGCTTCGAGGCCGCCGACCCGCACGCAACTGATGATGTAGCGTGCGCCCTCCAGCGCCTTGCGGCGGTCGGTCGTCGCCGTCACCCTGGTCGGCAAATTGTTTGCTTCCACGATCCTGTCGAGGATCGCCTTGATCATCCCGAGATTGTGCTCGCTGATGTCGGTCAGCGCGAATTCGATGTCCTTGAATTCGGGAACGCACAGAATGTCGGTGAACAGCTTCTTGGTGAAACCGACGCTGCCGGCGCCAATGATAGCGATTTTGAAACTCATCACCTTCACCTCGATGCAATCGAATGTTAGGCAAGGAGCAGCAAGGGAGGATATGGCCGCACGCCAGCGCGTGCATGCCATTCAAAGCCGGAAATCCGGCTTTTCTCCTCCCGCCCGCTCCTCGACCGCGGGTCTTTCCCGTTCTTGAGGAGCCGGATTATGCGCTTATTCGCAGGCGCGGCCAGAGAAGGATTATGCTTTCGAGGGTAATTTTGTGCTGCATGACCTGATCGCCAACGGAAAGCTGATGCGGACGATCTCGCTGCCGCGCGGCCGCCAGCGCCTGCATGCCATGCCGACGAGCACGGGCTACGAGCTGCGCGAGGACGAGACCTATGACTGGGACGGTCGCAAGCGCGGCCAGACCCCGTTCACGGTTCTCCAGCATACGATCAGCGGCACCGGCCAGTTGCGCTACGAGAGCCGCAATTACCGCCTGCAGGCGAACGACACGCTGCTGGTGCTGGTGCCGCACAACCATCGCTACTGGCTGGCCAAGGGCGACCGCTGGGAATATTTCTGGATCTCGATGAACGGCGAGGAGGCGCTGCGCATCCACAAGTCGATCCTCAGCGTCTCGGGTCCCGTGTTCCGGCTGCAGCCAGCGACCGTCGATCACCTTGCCGATTGCAGCCTGCGCCTCATCAAGGGAGCCGCTTCGCCCGGCGCGGCTTCGGCGATCGCCTATGAAGCGGCGATGGCGCTCTATGACGATATCTTCGGCTCGCATGCCTTCACCGAAAAGCAGAGCGCCATGCAGCCTGTCATCGACCACATCAACGCCAATCTCGACAAGCCGCTGCCGGTGGCGGATCTGGTCGAAATCAGCGGCCTCAGTCGTGCCCATTTCTCGCGCTGCTTTGCCGAAAGCGAAGGATTGCCGCCGGCTGAATTCGTGCTGCAGCAACGGCTGCAACGTGCGGCGAAGCTGCTCACCAAAGCGGATTTCCTGCCGGTCAAGGAGGTTGCGGTCCTCTGCGGCTTCGAAGACGCGAACTACTTCTCCAAGGTCTTTCGCCGCTGCTACGGCATCAACCCGACGCAGTTTCGCACCACCGGCATGTATGCCAGTCGCGGCAACCATCGCTGAAGGGCAGTTGACCTCGAATGGTCAGTGGCGGGGTCGATCGAGTGTCGTCGATGCGGTGCTGACCGGGTCGGCTGCCGCGAAGGCTGCGTCGATCTGTTCGGGCGTTCGCTGCCCGGCTCGCTTCCACGCAACATACTGGACGATGCCGAAGCCCGGGCGCTGCGGCACGGTCTTCACCACCGGCATGCGGAAGCCGTCGCGGAATTTATCCCAGCGCGCGCCGAGCACCGCCACCATCTCCTCGAAAGTCGGTGGCGTCGCGACGTCGGCATAGGTGATGGTGACCTTGCCGGCCAGCGCCGCTGCGCGCGGGACCGGCACCGGGATCGAGGCGAGGTAATCCGCCGGCACGTCGATCAGCCCGCCGAAGGCCCATTGCTGGCGCAATTCGTCGGCTTTCATCGGCGCGACGCTGACGTCGATGTCGTTCGGCGTGCCGGGCACGCGATAGGGGCAGCGGAAGCGGCCGCAATTCGCCTGCGCCGAGAACTGCCAGAGCGCGTAGCCCTGCCAGTTGCCCATCGGGAAATGCACGCCGATGTCCGGCTTGTAGCGGGCGTACCAGAGCGGCAGCCGCGACAAGAGCCGATAGGTGTAGCGGTTGTCGGCGATGTACTGGGCGGTCTTGCCATTCGAGTAGAGCACAGGGAAACGGCCGAGGCGGCGATGCACCTGGCGCACGAATTCTTCCGCGTCCTCGAGCGACATCCATTGCGCGGGATCGATGCCCTCGAGATCGAGGGCAATGAGATCGTCCGGCGCGGGCTCGGCGAAATCGATGAAATTGTTGGCCTGCTCGACCGGATTGCCGGGGCGGGCAAGATGATAGGCGCCCCATTTCAGGCCGAGCGCCTTGGCCACCACCTTGCGCGTCTGGAACAGCTCGCGCGTCACCGCGTAGCGCTTCCACAGCGCCTTGCAGAGCTTGACGTCGGTTTCGCCGCCGAAGCAGAAATAGGGCGGCGGCAGCCCGTCGGAGGCCTTGTTGATGAAGCCGACGACGCGCTTGTCGGTAGCGAGCTCAGCCCAGTCGATGGAATTGTATTCGTAGGCGTCGATCACCAGCGCGCGGTCGGCGTTCTTCCAGGGCTCGGAGAAATCCGAGGCCTGTGCCGCCGTGCCCAGCGCAACCGCCGCCGCGAGAAGCGCCAGGCGGCGAAGAGGGCGCGCCGGCTGTTTCAATCAGGGTTGTCCCCACTGACCAGGGGACGATCCTGAACCGCTATGGTTAAGGAAGTGCTTTCAAACCGTTGGACCCTCAGCGCCGGAAGAGCGGCTGCACCTCGAACGGATCGGGCGCCGGCTCCTGCGGCAGCGTGCCTTCGGCGGCGCGCTTCTTGTGATGTGCCAGCGAGCATTGCGGCGAGCACAATATGCCGCGGTCCGTCCAATAGGCTGGTCCGTTTTCGAGTTTGCCCTCGTGGTACCAGAAGCCCGTCGCCCGATAGGGAAGGCCGCATTCGATGCAGCGATAGGCGTCAGGTCTGGCAAGCATGGGATATTCCGGTGCGCTTTGGTCTACAACTCGCGGATCATACCAGCCGGATGTAATTCGTCGTAGAAATTTTGAGCGGCAATTGCAGCCTTGAAAATTGGTCATGGCCTTCGCGACTTCGTCATTCTATGGCGGAGCAAGGAGCGAAGCGACGCGCGTAGACCATAGAATCCATTCCGTGACGTTGAGGCGTTTCGACGATCCGGAATTCTGCTCCGCTGAGCCCTTGCACGAGGTCACGGAATGGATCCTCGGGTCTGCGCGTCCGCTTCGCTCCCGCTCCGCCCGTGGATGACGAAGTCCCACCTCCGCAAAATCCGCGTGACAAAGTTTGACGTTTACGTAAAAAGAAGATGCGGGCCGGCCCAAAGGTGGATGGCCTCGCTTCGGCCACGCGACTACGGTTGGCCGAAACGGAGGAGGAGCAGTCATGTATCGCGCACCGGTCGAGGACATAGCCTTCACGCTGAAGCATGTGGCCGGGCTGAAGCCAGCGCTGGATGCCGGCACCTTCGGCGATCTCGGCGAAGACCTGGTCGACGCGATCCTGGCCGAGGCCGGCCGTTTCGCCAGCGAGGAAGTCGCGCCGCTCTACAAGATCGGCGACGAGCATGGCGCGGTGCTGAAGGATGCGGCCGTCACCACGCCACCCGGCTGGAAGGAGCTTTACCGGCGCTGGATCGAAGGTGGCTGGAACGCGCTGTCGGGGCCGGAGGAATTCGGCGGCCAGGGCCTGCCCACAATGCTCGCCGTCGCCGCGCTCGAAATGTGGAATTCCGCCGCCATGGCCTTCGGCATCGGCCCGACGCTGACCATGGGCGCGGTGGAAGCGCTCGACAAGCACGCTTCCAACGCGCTGAAGGAAAAGTACCTCGCCAAGCTCGTCTCCGGCGAGTGGATGGGCACGATGAACCTGACCGAGCCGCAGGCAGGCTCTGACCTCGCGGCCCTGCGCAGCCGCGCCGAGCCCGCCGGCGGCGGCACCTACCGCATCTTCGGCCAGAAGATTTTCATCACCTACGGCGAGCACGATTTCACCGACAACATCGTCCATCTGGTGCTGGCGCGACTTCCCGACGCGCCGGCCGGGACGCGCGGCATCTCGCTGTTCCTGGTGCCGAAATTCCTGGTCAACGAGGACGGCTCGCTCGGCGCCCGCAACGACGTCTTCTGCTCCGGCCTCGAGCACAAGCTCGGCATCCATGCCTCGCCGACCTGCACGATGATCTATGGCGACGGTTTTGAGGGCATGACGCCTGGCGCCATCGGCTGGCTGATCGGCGAAGAGAACAAGGGTCTCGCCTGCATGTTCACGATGATGAACAACGCCCGCCTTGCCGTCGGCATGCAGGGCGTGGCGGTGGCCGAGACGGCGACGCAGAAGGCGATCGCCTATGCTAACGAGCGCCGCCAGGGCAAGGCGTCGGACTATTCGGGGTCCGGCATGGCGCCGATCGTTCATCACCCCGACGTGCAGCGCAATCTTCTCACCATGCGGGCGCTGACCCAGATCGCGCGGGCCATCAGCTATTCCTGCGCACATGCCATCGACCGCGCCCGCGTTGCCGAGGGCGAGGCCGCCGCCACCTGGCGCGACCGCGCCAATCTGCTGACGCCGCTTGCCAAAGCCTTTTCCACCGATGTCGGCGTCGAGGTCGCTTCGCTCGGCGTCCAGGTGCATGGCGGCATGGGTTTCATCGAGGAGACGGGCGCGGCAGCGCTCTATCGCGATGCACGCATCGCGCCGATCTATGAAGGCACCAACGGCATCCAGGCGATCGACCTCGTCTCGCGAAAACTGCCGCTCGGCGGCGGCGAGCATGTGCATCGCTATATCGGCGAACTGAAGGCGGTGGCCGATGGAGTGCGCACCTCAAACATCGAAGGCTTCGGCCGCACCGCCGACAACCTTGATCGGGCGCTCGCCGATCTCGACGAAGCAACGCGTTTCCTGCAGAGGCTGATGGCCGACGGCAAGGCCGATGCCGCAATGGCCGGCGCCACGCCCTACCTTCGGCTGATCTCACTTGCCGCCGGCGGCGCCTATCTGGCGCAGGGCGGCCTTGCCGACCGTGGCCGGGTTCCGCTTTGCCGCTTCTTTGCCGAGAACCTGCTTGGCGAGACGCGCGCTCTGAAGGAACGCATCATCGACGGCGCCGACAGCCTCGCCGCCGCCGGCAAGGCGCTGATCGCCTGAACAGCCTGTCATTCGAAGGAACCATCGTGACCGACCATATCCTCATCGAGCGCCAGGGCGCAGTGCAGATCATCCGCATGAAC
>NZ_RZSC01000398.1:0-5436 GCF_003998155.1 Mesorhizobium sp. M1E.F.Ca.ET.063.01.1.1 | reverse complement strand
CAGTTGGTCGTAGCGATAGCGCGGGAAAGTGAAGCGGAACCAGATAAACAGATAGACGAAGAAGGCGACCTTGAGCACGAACCAGAGGAGCGGCGGCAACGGGACCAGCACGCCGTTCCAGCCGCCGAAGAACAGGATCACCGCCAGGACCGACGTCAGGAGCATGACGGCGTATTCACTGACCATGAAGAATGCGAAGCGGATGCCGCTGTATTCGGTATGGAAACCGGCCCCCAGGTCGCCTTCGGCTTCCGCCAGGTCGAAGGGAATGCGCTGCGCTTCGGCCAGGCCGGCTACGAAAAATACAAAGAACCCTACCGGTTGGTAGACGATGTTCCAGACATTGGCTTGCGCCCGCACGATGTCGAGCAGGCTCATGGATTGCGCCAGCATGACCACGCCGATGACCGCGAACCCCATCGGGATCTCGTAGCTGATCATCTGCGCGCAGGTCCTGAGACTGCCCAGGACAGCGTACTTGCTGTTCGCCGCCCAGCCGCCGAAGATAACGCCATAGACCTCGATCCCGATCACCGCAAAGACGAAAAGCAGCGCCACATTCATGTTGGAGACGTAGAGAGTGATCTTGGTGCCGAGCACCGAGACGGATTCGCCGAAGGGGACCGCGACGAACACCACGAAGGGCGGAGCGAGCGCCAGGATTGGCGCCAATTTGAACAGGAAGCGGTCGGCCTCGGCCGGGATGTGGTCCTCCTTGGTCAAGAGCTTGACCCCATCCGCCACCGGCTGCAGCAGCCCATGCCATCCCACACGCATCGGCCCCATCCTCTGCTGCATGTGCCCCGCGATCTTGCGTTCCAGCCAGGTCAGCGGCAATGGCAGCAGCAGCAGGATCGCAATCAGAAACGCGACCTTGAAGACGATCAGCCCAAGAGCAACGACAAGTTCCATGGTCCGAGGCCACTCGTTCACGGGATCAGACCCGCGACCCGATTAGCACTGCACAGTGGTCAGGCTGCGCGGGCGTGGCAATTGCCAACCGCGGCGCAACTTGTGCAATGGTATCACAGCCTTGCCATCACTGGCTACGATGCGTGGGACAGGGCGGCAGGGCGAACCGAACTGCCATTCGATATTGTCTCGTACAATTTCGACAGAGCGCCTATCCTCGCGTCAGATCAACCGTGAAGCTCGTGTCACAACGCAGCCTCAAGGGGCGGCGCCCGCGCTTCCTACCAGTTTTGCCTGGCACCTGGCGTTTTGGGACTGAGTATTGCGCGGCGCGGCAACAGCGTTAGGAGCGACCCATGCAGCTCAGTTCAGGCAGCTTTGCCAACGGTACGACGATCCCGCGGCGCTTCACTTGCGACGGTGAGGATCGTTCCCCTCCCCTCGGCTGGACCGGCGCTCCGGCCGGAACCGGCAGCTTTGTCCTTCTCTGCGATGATCCGGACGCTCCGGCGGGGATCTGGCATCACTGGGCGGCCTATGACATTGCGGCCGATTGTGTAGGGCTGGCCGAAGGCGCCGCCCAGCACGCCGCCAAGCAAGGCTTCAGGCAGGCTACCAACGATTTCCGGCGACCAGGTTACGGTGGTCCCTGTCCACCGCATCGCCACGGCCCGCATCGCTACCACTTCCGGCTGCTGGCACTGTCGATAGATCACCTGCCGCTCGGCAACGACCCACCGTGTCAGGGAGTCGAACGAGAAGCGCGCAAGCATCTCCTCGCCGAGGCGCTCCTCGTCGGAATATATGAGCGATGATGGTCTTCGCTCGTGCGAACTCTGGCAAATTTGAGGAAAGCCTGCGGGTCATGAGCGACAGCACTTGTCGTAGTGGCCCCGGCTGCTTGCTCGGCGTCCGCTCGCGGTGGGCACCGTCATCCAATTGAGCTACTGTGCGCGATCGAGCACCGCAGAAAGTGGCCGTAGTGTCGCCAAGCGCGTCCAGCGGCCCACTTGGCTGCTTGGGTGCACGTGTTTTTTGTGAATGGCGCTCGTGCCATGACCACGCCGATCGTCCTGCCTTGGCCGTTGCAAAGCCTCTTGGAGGCGGTGACGCGGGCGGTGCTGCAACCTGGCGACCTGCCTCACATCGATTTCTCGCGACCGATCGGCGAGGCCGGACTGGTATCGCCGGACTCCGTGTCGTGGCGCGTATTCAAGAACCCGCTCTCGCTGTTCATCGGCGGCGTCACCGCGGTGATCCTGGAGCTTGCTGAACCGCGCGTGCGCACCGGCATATGGGAGCATACCTCTTTCCGCCTTGATCCAATTCAACGACTGCACACCACGGGGCTGGCTGCGATGGTGACGGTCTATGGCCCCCGCACCATGGCCGAGGCCATGATCGCCCGCGTTCGGCGAATACACGACCGCATTGAAGGCGTGACATCGTCAGGCGAGACGTACCACGCCAATGATCCCAACCTTCTGAACTGGGTTCAGGCCACGGCGGCGTACGGCTTTGTCCAGGCTTATCACGTCTATGTGCAGCAGTTCTCCGCATCGGAGCGCGACCGCTATTACGCCGAGGGCGTACCGGCTGCGCGCCTTTTCGGCGCCACAGGCGCGCCGGGATCGGAAGCCGAGCTTGAAGCGCTGTTCCATGCGACCGCCGGACGGCTGGAGCGCTCGGCCATAGTGTTCGAATTCCTCGCGATCATGTGTTCAGCGCCTATTCTGCCGCTGCCGCTGAGGCCGGCGCAGCTCCTGCTGGTGGCGGCCGCCGTTGATCTGGTGCCCTGTTGGGTGCAGGCGCTGTTGGGGCTCACCGGCCACGGATTGCACACTTGGGAATCTGGGGCAGTCCGGCAGGCTGGGGCTTTGGCGGATCGCCTCGTTACGGAATCCAGCCCAGCCGTTCAGGCCTGCCGGCGGATGCGCCTTCCGGCCGACTATTTGTATGTCCGTCGCAGCGCTATCGGCGCCCGCCCATGATTGTCTTGTTCACGGATTTCGGCTTGCATGGCCCCTACACGGGTCAGATGAAGGCTGTGTTGCACCAAATGGCGCCGGGCATCCCCGCGATCGACCTCTTCTCCGACGCGCCGGTCGGCAATCCCAAGGCGTCGGCCTACCTGCTGGCGGCCTACGCGGAGTGGTTTCCCGCGGGAACCGTCTTTCTCTGTGTCGTCGATCCAGGCGTCGGAGGGACGCGCCCGTCGGTCATCGTCGAGGCCGACGGTCGCTTGTATGTCGGCCCCGGCAACGGCCTCTTCGAGCTGATCCAGCGCCGCGCGGCTGAGACGTTCAGCTGGGATATCGACTGGAAGCCAAAGGCCCTGTCTGCCAGCTTCCACGGGCGTGACCTGTTTGCCCCCGTCGCGGCCATGCTGGCACGCCGTGAGCCGCCGCCCGGCAGGCCGCGCCTGGATGAAGCAGATCGCCGTAGAGACTGGCCGGAGGACCTCGCCGAGATCGTCTATATCGACCATTTCGGCAATGCCCTGACCGGCCTAAGGGCGGCCAGGCTGCCGGCGGGTGCAAGGCTCGCCGCAGCAGATCGCGTGCTGGAGGCCGCGACGACCTTCGGCGATCGTCCGCCGGGCACGGCCTTTTGGTACGAGAACTCGAACGGCCTTGCCGAGATTGCCGTCAATCAAGGCCGCGCTGACGGCGAGCTCGGTCTCGCGATCGGCAGTCCTGTGGAGATCGTCCTTTGAACGAAACCGGTTGTCCGTTGCGGCGTTGATCTATCGCGATGCGCAAGTCAACGAAACGAGGCCCGGGCGCCGATCCGCCGAAGCTGCAAAAAGGCGATGACAAGGCGCGGGCGACGACCGGCAACAAGCGGCTTGCCGAGCAGATTCGCAAGGTTCTCGCCAAGCACTATGCGAGCAAATACCGGGCGCGGTGAAAAACGCGATTGCCGCACCCGGAATGAGCACGAAGGGAGGTCGTCATGACCGATGGTATTGCTCAGAAAACCTGTACGCCCTGCCGCGGCGGCGTTCCGCCACTGACGCAGGAGGCAGCTGAGGGCTATCTGTCCCAGACCCCTGGCTGGGAATTGGAGGAGGCGCATCTGCTGCGCCGCAAATTCAAATTTGCGGATTTCCGTCAATCGCTCGACTTCGTCGACAAAGTTGGCCGATTGGCGGAACAAGAACGGCACCATCCCGACATCTGCTTCGGCTGGGGTTATGCGGCAGTCTCGCTGCAGACACACAAGATCAAGGGATTGCACGAGAACGACTTCATCATGGCCGCGAAGATCGACCTCATCGCCGGTTCGTAGAGAGGCACCCCGCACCCAACGGCCGGGACGGGTCCAGAAGTTCGCATTCATGATCCGCACGTCATGGGTGCGATGCCGCAACGAAGAAGTACTATGTGGTCGACACGCCGCCGAGCACCGTTGTCGTTTCTTGACCGCCTGTGGTTCGCGCACCCGGCTCGTGTTATCGTGGTTGCGGGAAACGGCGGACGCGCCGTGAGCGCCCCGCCGGTTCCCCATTGTGGGAGGAACCAATGGCTCATTACGTATTACTGTCGAACTTCACCGATCAAGGTATCAGGACTATAAAGGATACTCAGAAGCGGGCTGAGGCCTTCAAGGCGATGGCCAGCAAAAGCGGGGTCAAGGTTCACACGCTGTTGTGGACGCTTGGCAAACATGATGTCGTAGTGATTGCCGAGGCAGAAGACGACATTGCTGCGACCGCACTAGCCTTATCAATCGCATCAATGGGCAACATCAGAACTGAGACGCTGAGGGCATTCGACACGGCAGATATGACCAAGATATTGGCAAAGATGGCCTGACAGCCGCTTTGCCGACGTGCGCGGGTAATCGAAGCCGGCGCTGGGCTTGAGTGCTCGGCGCCCAAGTCGTCTAGCTATGTCTCATCCCGCCAGACCAACCCGCCTCTCCCAGTGGATCTTCACCATGCGCCGGAACCGGACCGTGTGCGCCTGCTCTCCTGTTCCGTGGAATAGCTCGGCGCTCGTGCATTTCCGGCTCTTGCGTTGCTGGCAGCGCCACGGCCCGGATATGACCAGATGTTGAAGATCAACCGCGCGCTCATATTTGCCTCTCACAAACGGCCCTGCACGTCACCGGAGTTCATTGGGTTCGTCGCCGAAAAGCATTTCCAGCTTTTGGCGTAACGCCATCATTACCGTGCGCGCGACCGCGACATCGCCCGCGGAGAGCCGGCCGCAAGCTCCCCAACCAGAGGGCTCCGCAGCCGCAAGGCCGCGTTATAGGTCGCCCTGCCGCGAGCGGTCAGGACGACGAGTTGTGCGCAACGCTGATGCGGGTTCGGATCGAACGCGACGATGTGCTCTCTGTGCAGATCGTTGACGATCCGCTGCACGTTCTGACGGTTCCCCCTTGCGGGATAGGGACCACGGTCGGTCCGCCTGCCCCGCCGCGATCCTTCTACTACGTTTGATGAGCCTCAGCAGCCCACAAGTCAACAAAATCAAGATGAGGCGCGGAGGTTCGCCACCGGGACCTGGCTAACGG
>NZ_RZSC01000397.1:0-5442 GCF_003998155.1 Mesorhizobium sp. M1E.F.Ca.ET.063.01.1.1 | reverse complement strand
ATCGCACGCTGGCCGCGATGCCGTTCCGGCCGCTGGTCATCGGCGTCGGCTATGAATTGCAGCGCATTCCGACCATCTACCCGCAGCCGCACGACATCCCGATGAGCGAGGTGGTGACGGAGGCCTATGGGGCCTAGAAGCCTAGGCCATCTCCGGCCTTAGGCCCACCGCCGTGCGATCGATGATCTCGCGCAAGGCGAAGGACGAGTTGATCTTCGTCACATGCGGCATGGCGGACAGCCACTCCTTGTGGATGCGCTCATAGTCGGCGAGGTCCTTCGCCGCGATGCGCAGGATGTAGTCGTATTCGCCCGACATCAAATGGCAAGAAAGCACGTTCGGGCAGCGCTTGATCGCCGCCTCGAAGTCCGACAGCGTCTTCTCGAACTGCCCCGACAGCGATATATGCACGATCGCCGTCATCTGATGGCCGAGCGCGGCGTTGGAAAGCCGCGCATGATAGCCGCGGATGGTTCCGGATTTCTCCAGATTGTCGAGCCTGCGCGAGCACGCCGACTGCGACAGCCCGACCTTCTCGGCAAGCGCCGCATTGGGGATCCGGCCATCCTTCTGCAAAGCTTCCAGAATGGCGATATCAATCCTATCGAGCGACATTTTTCGTGGTTCCTGCGAACATATGGGTATTTCGCGCAACGATTATCGAAGACTCGACGCTACCGCAAGCGCATTCGCAAACACATACGGAACGATTCATGCTTCACTGCGTCTCATGCATGTCGCCCAAGACTGCGAGGTGGTTTTGGGCCTAACGGCATGCCCGGAAATAACAGGGAGAGCGCCCTTTCAAGGGCCGGACAGGAGAAGAAAATGCGCGTCGGCTGCCCCAAGGAAATCAAGAACCACGAATATCGCGTCGGCCTGACGCCCGGCTCGGTCCGCGAATATGTCGCGCATGGCCATGAGGTGCTGGTCGAGACCGGCGCCGGTGCCGGCATCGGTGCCGACGATAACGCCTATCGCGCCGCCGGCGCCACCATCGCCAAGACGGCCGCCGACGTGTTCGCCAAGTCGGACATGATCGTCAAGGTCAAGGAGCCGCAGCCCAACGAATGGGTCCAGCTCCGCGACGGCCAGATCCTCTACACCTATCTCCACCTTGCTCCGGATCCGGAGCAGACCAAGGGCCTGCTGGCGTCCGGCGTCACCGCTGTCGCCTATGAGACGGTGACCGACGACCGTGGCGGCCTGCCGCTGCTCGCGCCGATGTCGGAAGTCGCCGGCCGCCTGTCGATCCAGGCTGGCGCCACCGCGCTGCAGAAGGCCAATGGCGGCCGCGGCGTGCTGCTTGGCGGCGTTCCCGGCGTGCTGCCGGGCAAGGTGACGGTGCTGGGCGGCGGCGTCGTCGGCCTGCATGCGGCGAAGATGGCCGCCGGCCTCGGCGCCGACGTTACCATAATCGACCGCTCGATCCCGCGCCTGCGCCAGCTCGACGACATTTTTGGCGGCCGCGTCCATACGCGTTACTCGACCGTCGAGGCGCTTGAAGAAGAGTGCTTCTCGGCCGACATCGTCGTCGGCGCGGTGCTGATCCCGGGCGCCGCCGCACCCAAGCTCGTCACCCGCGAAATGCTCTCCGGCATGAAGAAGGGCTCGGTGCTCGTCGACGTCGCCATCGACCAGGGCGGCTGCTTCGAGACCTCGCATGCCACGACGCATGCCGAGCCGACCTACGAGGTCGACGGCGTGATCCACTATTGCGTCGCCAACATGCCGGGCGCCGTGCCGGTCACCTCCGCGCATGCGCTCAACAACGCGACGCTGCACCACGGCCTGCAGCTTGCCGACAAGGGCCTGAAGGCGCTGGTCGACGACCACCACCTGCGCAACGGCCTCAATGTCCACAAGGGCAAGATCACCAACCGCGCCGTCGCCGAAGCGCTCGGCTACGAAATGGTCGAGCCGAAGGCGGTTCTCGCCGCCTGATTTAGAAGAAAACAGCTTCCTCCTGTCGCGCCCGCCGGCCCTTCCGGCGGGCTTTTTCTTTTCTGGTTCTCGCGCGAGAAATCCGGGCAACAAAAAAGCGGAGCCAGAGCCCCGCTTCCTCGGTGTTGCGATGTGCCGCCGGTCCATCCGCGGTCGGCCATCGATCAACGACTATCCTTTTAACGCGGTTATACGACGGCAATGCGACAGCGTTACTGGCGCTCTCTCGACTTCGAAAATGCCGACCCTCCAATATGCGTTGTGTGAAGCGTTTCACATTCGGCGCCGGGGAAAAGTGCCTAGACACGACCGGCCTGCTTGGCGATTTCGCCAATGGCTTCTGTCGCAGGCTTTTTCCCAACTGCCCGCCAGACCATCGGCGGGCATCTTTTTTCCCTCATGCCCGCTCGATCCGGCACTGGTAGCAATTGTTTCGCGCCGAACGGATGTGGATGTAGGCGATGTCGTCGCGTTCGAACAAAGTCTCGGCGCGGGCCGCGATGTCGCCGGTCGCGATGACGGCGCCGCTGCCGTAGACGATGCGGTCGTCTTTGCCATAGCCGCGCACGATGTAGTCGCTGCTCTCGAGCATCTCGGGCAGCGCATCCGCCTCCGCGGCGCGCTCGCATTCCTGCGCATGCAGGAAGATCGGCCCCGTCTCGGCATAAGGCTGAAGTTCCGGGAAAGGCCGGTAGGCGAGGATGAGATAGCCTTGGCCCGCGGCGACATTCTTCATGCAATGCCGGCACGGCACGCCGTCGCCGTCGGAAATCCTTTGCTCAGACGTGCGGCCGTAGGCGTCCGGCCCTCCCCGCTGCAAGGCGCGCACGGCTTCGGTCGGCAAGGCTTTGAACTGGATGCTCATGGCGAAATCTCCGGTGTCGTTGACCGGAAATTATGCCCGCGCGACGGCGCCTCCCACCCGATTCCTGCCAAGCGGACCGCGCGTTGCTCGGAGCGCAATATCGAAATAGTGCGTTATCAGACTCGCCAGGCACGGCACTCCGCGCCAAGATGATCGCAGAAGAAGGCTGTGGCGCGTGGGCGGCTGAGGTCTGGCGATGATCCGAGCATGATCACTGGAGGATGCCTGTGCGGCGCAGTCCGCTACGAGAGCCGCGCGGAGCCCATCACAGCGCGGCTGTGCTGGTGCCGCTTCTGCCAGTACATTGCGGCTGGCAATGCTGCGGTGAGCGTCTGCTTCCTGACAGCGCACATCAAGATCGCCGGCGAGATGCGCGATTACGAAAGCGAGGCCGACAGCGGCAACAGGATGCACCGGCGCTTCTGCCCAGCCTGCGGCGTGCATCTCTTTAGTGAAGCCGAATCGCGCCCGCATCTGATCTTCGTGCGCGCGGGCACACTCGACGATCCGCACGTGATCCGGCCCGCAGCGACGATCTGGACGAGCAAGGCGCCTCCCTGGGCCTGTATCGACACCTCGCTGCCGACCTTCGAGGGCCAGCCGCCGCCGGTGGCGTAGGGGCATCGACGCAGTCGACCGGTTCCTTGCTGCCTAGCTCCGCCCCGAACTATGGCCTCATCACACTCGCCGAGCGCTCGGCGAAGGTCATCGGATGCACGACCTCCTTCTTCTGCGCCACCGGTGTGAAGCCGAGCTTCTGGTAAAGCGGCAGCGCCGCCGGATGGTCGAGCGTGCAGGTCTGCACCGTGACGCGCCTTGGCCCATACGCCCAGGCAGCCGAGATCGCGGCACCCAGGAACCAGCGGCCGATGCCTTGGCCGTGCGCGTGCTCCATCATGCCGAAATAGGCGAGTTCCACTTCGTCCGGCAGATGCGGCTTGAGGTCGAAGAAGCCGGCCGGGGAGCCGTCGAGGTAGAGCACCCTGATGTCGCGGTCCTCGCGATGCAGGCCGGCGGCCAGTTCCTCGTCGCTCAGCCTCAGCACATTGACCCAGTGCCATTTGCGTCCGACGCGATCCATCAGATAGCGGTAGAAATGCAGCGGAACGTCCTTGGTCCTCAGCAGCGCGATCTGGCGGTTGTACGGCAGCGGCGGCGACGCGGCCGGCGGCACATGCATTTCCAGAAATGTGACCGTGACCTCGATATCCTTAGGCACACTATTTTCCATCGCCGTCATTCCTTGCCCGTCACGACAGGCGTGTCGTCGAGCCCGCCCCATTCGGTCCATGAGCCGTCGTAAAGCCTGTTGTCTGTATGGCCAAGCGTCTCCAGCGCCAGCGTGATCGCCGCCGCGGTGATGCCCGATCCGCATGAGGTGACGACCGGCTTCGAAAGATCGATGCCGGCATCCTCGATCACCTTGCGCAAGCGGTCCCCGGGCAACAGCTCGCCATTTTCGGCAAGTGCTGCGACCGGAACATTGTGAGCGCCGGGCATATGGCCGGAACGGACGCCCGGACGCGGTTCCGGGTCGGTTCCGGCGAAACGCCCGGGAGAGCGCGCATCGGCGATCTGGCTTTTCCCGCTTCCGACAATCCGGCGCATCTCGTCGAGGCTGACGACACGGCTTGCGTCGAAATCGGGATAAAAGACGCAAGGCGCTATCCTGGTGTGCTCCGCCGTCACCGGCCGCCCTTCCGCCTTCCAGCGGTCGAGGCCGCCGTTCAGGATGTAGACCTGGAAGACGCCCATGACGCGGAACATCCACCAGGCGCGCGGCGCCGAAAACAGGCCCGGACCGTCATAGACGACAATGGTGTCGTCGGCCGAAACACCCATGGAACCGACATATTGCGCGAAGTACTGGGGCGACGCCAATGTGTGCGGCAGCTTGGAATCCGGGTCCGAAACGGCATCCTGGTCGAGGAAGCGGGCGCCGGGAATATGGGCCGCGACGTATTCGGCGTGAGCGTTGCGGTTCTGCGCCGGCAGGTACCAGGAGGCGTCGATGATGGTGAGCCCAGGCTCGCCCAATCGCTTCTCGAGCCAGTCCGCGTCGACGATAAAGGGGCTGTCCTCGGCCATCTTCCTGCTCCTGCCCGCCTCTCGCGACTTCGTCCGTTCTGGCTCGTCAATTCGCCGGCATCGGCCCGAAGCGAATGCGGAAGCGCCGGTTCTCGCGGCCCTTCTTCTCGATCTTGCCGATGTGGATCTCGCCGACCTCGCCGGTGCTCCTCACGTGGGTGCCGCCGCAGGGCTGGCTGTCGACCGACGCATTCTCGCCGATGCAGACCAGGCGGATCTTGCCGGTGCCGACGGGCGGTCGCACATTCTTCGATTTCACCAGGCTGGGATTGGCGGCCAGTTCCTCGTCGGTGATCAGCCGCGTGAAGATCGCATGGTCGGCGCGCACCAGCTCCATCAGCCTAGCCGTCACGTCCTCCTTGGTAAAGCCGGCATCGGGAATGTCGAAGTCGACGCGGCTATCGTCCTCGGCAACCGCAGCCCCTGTGATCGGAAACGGGCAGACGACGGTGAGCAGATGGCAGGCGGAATGCATGCGCATCAAGAGATACCTGCTTTCCCAATCGACGGCGGGCCTCAGTTTTTCGCCAACCGCCGGCAATGCC
>NZ_RZSC01000396.1:0-5445 GCF_003998155.1 Mesorhizobium sp. M1E.F.Ca.ET.063.01.1.1 | reverse complement strand
CGAGCCGCATGGCCGGCATCCGCGCCCAGCTCAAGTCGATCGGGCTCGAACCCTATGACTGCCTCAGTCCCGGCCTGATGGACTATATCGCCACCTGGACCGCGAAGAAGTCGGGAGCCCTGGCGGCATAGTCCGCGTTGCCGCGTCGGGGGGCGCGGCAGTCGGAATTCATGAGGCATCTTGTTGCGATAGAACGCAGCGGCGGCAAGCGAGCGTTCTTCCCGCTGACAAGACGTCGCCATCGATCAGGCTTGAAGCGGGCGCACCAAGGCTTTCTACGGCTGCAGTCTGCCGGGCCGCCCGCGGCCGAGCGAGCCGTCCGCGCGGGCCTGCAGATAGGCATAGATATCGTCCACATAGGGTGCGAAGTTGGGATCGTCGGCGAACCCTTTCATCACCGAGCCGCCGTCGGCACGGCCATTGAGCACGGCGCGCCGGAAGGCTTCGATGTCGGGCAGTCGGCTGACCAGGGACGGCGCGAAGGTCGACCCCACGCCGTCAGGGCCGTGGCAGCGGTCGCAGCCCGAATGGTAACGCCTGAAACCGTCATAGGTCCGCGCATCGGCCTTGCCGTCCACAACCCTGTAGAACTTTCCGGGAGCGGCGGCATCCTGCCCCGCCGTGCCTGCGTCGGTCGCGAAGCTCAGGACAGCGGAAGCCAGGACAACCGTCTGCAGCAAGCTACCCATCTGTCTGTCATCCAACAGCGGCGGGCGGGAGCCCGCGCTGCGTTGCTTCGCCCGAGTCGACGGAATGGGCGCCCCCGCCCGGTGCCGACCAGCCCGATTCAGGGCGCGGTGGCAGACGTCTTGACCGGCTCCGCGCTGTCCAGCGTCAGGTCGTTCTCCGCGGCGGCGGACGGAATGAAGTTCGGCTCGCTGACAAGCAGTGCCTTGCCGTCGCGCAATATTTCGAAATCGATCGACGGTTGGCCGACGGCCTGCGGCACGGAGATCATCATGCGCTGGCCCGGTGCGAGCGTGGAGACGACGCGGACCGGCTGCTGCTCGGCCCCGGAAGCCATGGTCGCGACGACCCGGTAGCCGTCCTGCTCGACCGTGTAGTAGACGGCGCCGCTGAAGTTGCCGAGCTGGATGCTGTGGCCGCTGCCCGGCGCCAGTTCCGATGCCGCCGCGCCACCCGTGGCAGCGAGCAGCGCAAATGCAAATGCGCTAAGACGTCTGGTCATCGCTATCTCTCCCTTCGGTTCGGCGAGTTCCCGGACAGGCGGCCTGCCCGGGACTTCAGGTGACTTGAGGATTTCAGGTGACTTGAGCCTACCCCCCGCGGCCTTCGCGCACATCGGTACGATCACCCAAATTTCGGCTGCCGCCTTCCTATTTCGCTGGGGATCAGGGCGCGGCGGCGGTGGAGAGCAGCCACGGCTCGCCGCGCAGCCTGAGCAGCACTTCCATCCGGTTGGCGGCGTTGAATTTGCCGAGCACGGCCGAAACCTGGTGCTCGACCGTACGCGGTGATCGCGACAAGGTGCGGGCGACCTCCTTGTTGCTCTTGCCCTCCGCGATCAGGGCGAGCACCTGCTGCTCGTGCTGCGTAAGCCCAAGTGGATGCTGACGGGCGACCGTGTACGGACCCCGGCGCATTTTCGGCAGTCGGCCGGCGACGCCCAGGCGCTGCGCCAGCTTTCGCGCCAGCGTCGCGGCGGGGCGCGCCTCCAGCGCCTCGAGCCCGGTCACGGCGCTTGCCAGTGCCGTCGCGGCATCGGCGCCCCGCACCTGCATCAGCGCGAGCGCCGCCTCGTAGGGAAGGCCCAGGCGCTCCCATTCCTTGGCCGCCGCCAACGGATCACCGCCAAGTTCGACCGCGCGTCGCCATGGAATCCGTGTCGTCGGCGCCGGCATCGGCTCCTCCATCCCGCATCGCCGCCACCAGACCGCCAGTTCGCCGAGGTCAGAAGGACGGAAATTGTCGAGATCCATTGCGACCAGCGCCGTCAGTTGCTCGTGGCCGGCGGCGCGGTCCTCGGAAAGCCAGGCGGCCTCGGTCAGCGCCATACGGACCGGTACGATGCGCTGCAGTTCGCCGGTCGGCAGCCCCTCTTCGAGCGCCTGCTGCAGGAGCGACGCGCCGCCAGGTTCGCCCAGCCGCACGCGCACCCTGCCAAGCACGGTGAGCGCCGGCAGGTGCATGACCACCGGCAGGCGTTCCAGTTTCATGACGCCCTGCGCAATGGTCTCGGCGTCGCGAAAGCGGCCCTGTTCCATGCGAAGCTGCGCCTGCCGGCCGAGCAGATACTGCGCCGGCGAATCGAGGTCGTGCCGGGCGGCGAAGACGATGCCTTCGGAGAGCAGCCGTTCGGCGAGCGCGAAATCCTTGGACACCACCGCATATTCGGCATAGTTGGTGTAGGCCCGCGCCGCATGGTCATGGAACCCGTGCTCGAGCGCGAGCGCCAGGCTTTCCTCCATCCGTTCGCGACCGCCCGGACGATCGTCGAATAGCAGCGAGGTGCCGACATTGTTCAAGGCATGGACGCGCGTTTCGACCTCGCCCAGCCGGTCGGCCAGGGTGATCGCGCGCAGTCCCCACTCGATCGCCTCGTCGAAGCGGTAATGCAGCATATGCAGTTGCGAGCAGGTGCTGTAGGCCATCGCCAGTTCCGGCCCGGGCGGCAGGTTTTCCACCTCGCGCACCGCCTCGTGGGCGAAGTGCTCCGCCTGCTCGCCCTCGCCACGGCGCCAATGCAGCCTGGAAAGGCTGCGCAGGTTGAGGCTGACCTTGTCCGGGCGGCCGAGTTCCCGCCAGAGCGCGATGGCGCGATGCCGCGCTTCGATGATCGTGTCATAGACCTGCAGCGCCAGTCCGGCCTCGTAGGCCCAGGATTCGTAAAGCTGGGCGGCCTCGGCCGGCGGCACCTGCGCGATGTATCTGAGCGCCGTCGCCAGATGCGCGGCGGCTTCACGATGCGCGCCCAGCCGCGCAGCCTGCGCCGCGGCCTGGGGCGCGAGTTCGAGCACGCGCGCGCCGTTATCTGCGGCGGCGGCGTGGTGCACCCGGCGTGCAAGCTGGGTGCTTGCCTGCGCCGCCGGAAGCCCTGCCATTGCCGCCTCCACCTTGGCATGAAGCGACCGCTGCAGGCTGGGCGACAGCCGCTCGAGCGTCGCCTGCCTGGCAAGCTCGTGGCGGAAGGTCAGGGCGCCTTGAACGTCCCGCCGCAGCAATCCGCGGGCCACGCAGCGATCCACGACAGCGTCGACCTCGGCGCCGAGAAGGGCGCGGATCAGCCACGGCTCGACGCTGCCCGGCTCGATGCTCATCATCTCCAGCACCTTGCGCTCGCCGTCCGTCAGGCGCGACAACCGCGACCACACGGCGTCGCGGATGGAATCGGGAACGTGCCCCGGTTCCGCCCCGCGGCTCGCAAGAAGCTCGGAGACGAAGAAGGGGTTGCCCCCCGTGATCTGGTAAAGATCGGCGCCGGCGCGGCCCGACTGTTCGGCCAGTGTCGTGACCGCCTCGGGCGAAAGCGGCTTCAGCGCGATGCGGGTCAGCGATGCCGCCGGCAGGTCGCCTCTTATATGCGTGAGCGGATGGTCGGCGACCAGTTCATCGCTGCGTGCACTCAGCACCAGCATGGCGCGAAGCACGGAAATGCGGCGCCCGAGATATCGGATGAGATCGAGCGTCGCGTTATCCGCCCAATGCACGTCCTCGAAAACGAGCACAGTCGTTCCCCTGGCGTGCTGAAGCGCGCTCAGCAGCGCGGGAAAGAGCCGCTCGGGCGCGGCCCCCTGGTCGAGCAGCGCTGCGATCTGGGGGTCGAGCGCCCGCGCCATGTCCTGCAGGGGACCGAGCGGGCGCGGCGTGAACAGTGCCTCGCACCAGCCCCACAGCACCCGGCAGCCTTCTCCCGCGCGCTCGGTGAATGCCTGCAGCAGCGAAGTCTTGCCTATCCCGGCCTCGCCTTCGAGCAGCACGATGCCGCCCCGACCTTCGCCGGCACTGGCCGCGGTTGCCAGCAAGGTTTTAAGAGGTCTCTCTCGCTCGAGCAGCATTGGCGCAATCGTTTCCAGAACATGTCGCCCAAGAATGCCCCGCGTTTGCGACATGCTTAAAAACAAGACAGGGAGCGCCTCACAACAGGCGGTCCGAACGCGACGCGCTTCAGCCGCGAGTGTACCCCAACTAGGCTTGCTTTCCATTAGCATTGCTTAAAATGAGGCCGAATCCCGGCAGAGCCGATCACTTCCCGGTGCCGTCACGAATCGATCTGCGAGTGGCGGACGCCGAAACGAAGCGTGTGATGCGGGATGGAAAGGGGGCGGCGACTGTCGGCGTGGGGCCGATACCGTTGAAGAAGTCAGCTCGTATGTGGGATGGGTTCGACGAACTTCGCATCGAGGCAGCTATCCTCACGCCGGTTTCGCGAGGGGCACTGCCGGGCGGATGACTCTTAAATCGGTTGGCGCAGCCTGCAATGATATGCCGCCAGCTGATGTTGTGCACGCAGGCGTCCTCTTCATCGCAGTGGTTCGGCCGCATGTGGCCGAGCATTCGGGCGACTTTCTGCGGGTGGACACTCATATGAAGAGCGGCGAGTTCGCCGCCTTTCTGTCGCACAGCGGAATGCCGGTCTTCGACACGGTGCTGACCATGTCGATGGGCAAGCGCCTCGCCGACTTTGCCGTCGGCGGCGCAGGTGCGCCGATGACCTATGCACTTGCCAGTCAAACACTTGGGTAGTTGCAGCCGGCCCCATGGAACTTCACGGCCGTGGTCCTTTAAAGCGCGTCGCGATCTTTCAGATTCGCTCCCCGCGCTTTAAACTATTGATTTTACGCATGTCTTTGTCCCGAAACCGGTTCCCACTTTCGGGAGACATGCTTTAGACTCAGCCAGACCGTCGGTCTCGCCGGGCAACGGGCTCCGACTGCTCAAAGCAAAAGCGATGCCGCTCCGTGAGCTCCTTTGAGGTCGCTTCCAGCTCCTTCTCGCGCCGTCCGGGGTTCCACTCCAGCACAATGGCTGCGGTGTCGGCAATCCGTTCAAGGTCGCGCCGGCTGAGCCGGCCTGTGATCGCCAGCGCGGTGCGGCGCATGACGATATCGGCCAGGTGGACGACACGTTCGTTGCGCGCCAGCCAATCGATCTCCGCCAGCGTATAGTCGAACGCGTCCGCAAGCGGCTCCGTCTGCCGCCCGGCTTCGTGCGCCAGAATGGCGCGTGCCGTCGTGCCATAACGGTCGAGCAGAGCCTCGGCGCGCGCCGGCGAGGCCCCTGTCTCAGCCATGACGGAGGAGATCCAGCGGACACGCGCAGCCGCGTCGGCCGGAAAATCGCGGCCGCCGCCGATGGCGAGGTTTTGCGTGCTCACGCGCCTGGAGCGGCCAAGCCTCGCCAGCAGCAGGTCCGCCACCTCTTCGGCAAAACCGCGGAAGGTCGTCCACTTGCCGCCGACCAACGAGACGATCGGCCAACTCCGGC
>NZ_RZSC01000395.1:0-5451 GCF_003998155.1 Mesorhizobium sp. M1E.F.Ca.ET.063.01.1.1 | reverse complement strand
CTGGTTGTTGGGCCCGTCGCCGGAAATGTCGATGACGCGCTTGACGCCCTGAAAGCCGCTTTCGGCGAAAAGATCGCTGCCGAATTCCAGCGCGCCGGAAATCGAGGTGCGCCTGGCGCTGTCCGGCGGGTGGGCGTTGAGCTGCTCGACCACGCGCTCGGCATCGGCCCGGTTGGCGATCGCCGTCCACGGCACGATGACCCGCTGCCAGTTGCTGCCCGCCCATTCGACGTAGGTGACGGCGATCTTGCCATAAGCGCCGTCGGCAATGGCCTTCAGCACGTTGTCATGCGTGAGCGCCGCGGCATAGCCATGGCGCTGGATCTCGAGTTCGGCCGGCGACATGGAGAGTGAAACATCGACCGCCAGCACCAGTTCGACATCGACCGGCTCGGCGGGAGAAGCTGCTGATGTCAGCCAAAGCGCCAGCGCCAGCGCGGCGCTGCCTGAGAAGATATGCCTTGCGCGGGCATAAGCAGACATAGGGGGAGGGTAAGCGAAAATAGCCGCGTGCAAAAGCCGGGAATTCCCGGGCATCGCATTCCCGCCAGCCCAAGGCCCTCTTAAAAATACCGCGCGAGATTCGAACGGATGCGTTCCAGCACGGTGTCTCCGGAGACGTCGGGCACGAATTTTGCGCTGGTGATTGCCTCGTAGGCCTGGATATAGACCTCCGAGGCCTGATTGACGATCTCGTCCGGGATCCTTGGGATCGGTTCCTTGTAGGGGTCGCACCGCGCCAATACCCACGACCGGATGAAGTCCTTGTCGAAACTCTGCGGCCGCACGCCGCCTTCGAACGCCTCATTGTAACTCGCTGCGATCCAGTAACGGCTGCTGTCGGGCGTGTGGATTTCGTCCGCAAGGACGATGGCGCCGTCCGGCGCCGTGCCGAATTCGTACTTGGTGTCGGCCAGAATCAGGCCGCGTTCGGCGGCGCGCTGCTGGCCGCGGGCGAACAACTGCAGCGAATAGCGCGATACGGTGTCCCACTGCGCCTGCGTGAGAAGCCGCTGTTCGATAATCTCGGCTTCAGACAGTGGCTCATCGTGGCCGCCGCCTGCAGCCTTGCTGGTCGGAGTGATGATCGCCTCGGGCAGCTTTTCATTGTCGCGCAGCCCATCCGGAAAGCTGTGTCCGTAGAAGCTCCGTTCGCCTTTCCTGTACTTGGTCAGGATCGAGGTGCTGGTGGTTCCCGCCAGATAGCCGCGCACGACGATCTCGACCGGCAGCATATCGAGCCTTGCGCCGACGACGACATTGGGGTCGGGATACTCCAGCACGTGGTTGGGGCAGATGTCGGCGGTTTCCTCGAACCAATAGCGCGCTGTCTGGGTGAGGACCTGTCCCTTGAATGGGATCGAGGCCAGAATCGTATCGAACGCGCTCAAACGATCGGTGGCGATGATGATGCGGCGCCCGTCCGGCAGATCGTAGTTTTCGCGCACCTTGCCGTGATAGTGATTGGGAAGTTCGGGAATGAAGGCGTCGGACAGGATGCGCATATGGCGTGTTGCTTTCGCAGGCTTGTGATGGGGACACATAAGCTGTCGGCCTCGCACGTATCAAGCCGGTACCCAAGCCGTCTTCACATCGCCTCCGGGCACGGCAGGCGAATGATACAGCATCCGACTGTCACCCGCGTTGGCCCAACTTCAACCGCATGTGCGACGATCATCCGGTACAGAGAAAAAAGCCCGGCCGAAGCCGGGCTTTCGCATTCATCTTTTTGCGCCTGCGGCCTCAGCTCCTCGGCTTCAGGTTTTCTGGATCGTAGAGCGGTTTGTAGCCGACGCCGGCCACTTCGACCGGATAGGTCTCGCTGAAATACTCCACCTGCAGCTTGCGGCCCTCCTGGGCATAGGCCCAGGGCAGGTACGCAAGCGCGATGTTCTTGCCGATCGTCGGGCCGTAGGCGACCGAAGTGGTGAAAGAGCGGCGGCCGAGCTCGTCAACCAGCGTCTCGCCGGTCGCGGGGTCCTGCACCGGCATCGTGCCGACCGGATAGCGTGCGACACCCTTGGCATCGGTGTTCTCGGTCATCACCAACGTGCAGAGTATCGCCGGCTGATGGTGGCGGGCGCGATATTCGAGGTGTTTCGCCTTGCCGCAAAAATCGTTCTCCTTGACCTTCGGGCGGGCAAGATCGGCTTCGAGCAGATTGTACTCGGTCAGGAGGTCGGCATTCTGCAGCCTGAGGCTCTTTTCCATGCGGCGGGTGTTGGCATAGGTCTCGACGCCGAACGGCATGACGCCGGTCGAGCGCAGCGCGTCCCAGACGGCCAGCCCGTCCTCGTAACGCATATGCAGCTCCCAGCCCTGCTCGCCGACATAGGAGATGCGGAAGGCAGTGACATCCTTGCCGGCGATGCGGATCGGCTTGATTGCGGCGAACGGGAAATTCTCCGGCGAAAGCCCCTGTGGGTCCTCGACCACTTTCTGCAAGGTGGCGCGGGCATTCGGCCCCCAGATGCCGATCGTGACGTACTTCTCCGTGACGTCGGTGACGGTGACATCAAAACCTTTGTCCCGCGCGGTGCGCTGCATGTAGCGGAAGTCGCGCGGACCGGCGTCCGCACCGTCGATCACCCGGCAGCGGTCGGCCATACGGATCACCGTGAAGTCGGCGCGCACCATGCCTTCCTCGTCGAGGAAGTGGGTATAGATGCCCTTGCCGATATTGTTGTCGCCGCCGATCTTGGCCGCGCACAGCCATTCCAGCAGCGCGACATGGTCAGGGCCTTCGACATCGTACATCGAGAAGTGCGAGAGGTTGACGATGCCGCAATCCTCGCTCATCGCCAGATGCTCGGCATTGGAGACGCGCCAGAAATGGCGGTTGTCCCATTCGTTTTCGCGCACCGGCACGCGGTTGCCGTATTTTTCGAGCAGGTGCTCGTTGGCGGCATAGCCGTGGGCGCGCTCCCAGCCGCCCAGCTCCATGAAATAGCCGCCGAGCTCCTTCTCGCGCTCCCAGAAAGGCGAGCGACGGATGTTGCGGCCCTTGGAGAAGGGCTCGCGCGGATGCACAGCCGGATTGTAGACCTTCATCGCGGTCTCGGTGCAGCGATCCCAGATGAACTGCTCCTGCATCTGGTGCGGGTAGAAGCGCGCATAGTCGATGGCGTGGTGGTCGATCGAGGTGCGGCCGTCGGTCATCCAGTCGGCGATCAGCTTGCCCATGCCCGGGCCGTCCTTGACCCATATGGCGACGGCATACCAAAGCCCCCTCACCTTCTGGCTTTCGCCCATGGACGGGCCGCCATCGGTCGTCACCTGCAGCAACCCGTTGAAGGAATGGCCCTCATTGTAGCCGAGCTCGCCGAGGATCGGCGTCAGCTCCATGGCGCGCTCCAGCGGCGCCATGATCTGCTCCATGTCGAGGTCGCGCTGCGAGGGCGAGAGCCGCGCCTGGTCCTTCTCGAGCAGGTCGCGCGGGTGGCAGAGACGCGGATTGGTCTCTTCGTAGTAGCCCCATTCGATCTGTCCGCCTTCGGCGGTCTTGGGGTCGCCGGTGTCGCGCATATAGGCGGAGTTGCCCTGGTCGCGCAGCAGCGGCCAGCCGATCTCCTTGCCGGTGCCGGCGAACTCGTTGTAGGGGCCGAAGAAGGTCAGCGGATGGTCGATCGGCATGACCGGCAGATCCTCGCCGACCAATGCCGCGGTGAGCCGTCCCCAAATACCGGTGCAGACGACGACATAGTCGGCCTCGATCGTGCCGCGCTCGGTCACCACGCCCTTGATGCGTCCATTCTCGACGATCAGCTCCTTGGCGGAGGTGTTGGCGAAGGCCTGGAGCTTGCCGGAGGCTACACCCTGGTCGACCAGCTTGCCGGCGACCGTCTGCGAGCGCGGGATGACGAGGCCGGCATCCGGATCCCACAACCCGCCCTGCACCAGATGCTCCTCGATCAGCGGGAACTTCTGCTTGATCTCGGCCGGCTCGATCAGGCGGGCGCGTGTGCCGAAGGACTTGGCCGAGGCGATCTTGCGCTTGATCTCTTCCATGCGGCCATCGTCGCCGACGCGCGCGACTTCCAGGCCGCCGATGCGGGCGTAGTGGCCCATCTTTTCGTAGAAATCGATGGAATAGAGCGTCGTCCAGCAGGACAGGAAGTCGTGGCTGGTCGTGTAGCAGAAGTCGGAGGCATGCGCCGTCGAGCCGATATCGGTCGGGATGCCCGACTTGTCGATGCCGACGATGTCGTCCCAGCCGCGCTCGATCAGGTGATGGGCGACCGACGCGCCGACGATACCGCCCAGACCGACGATGACGACCTTCGCCTTTTTCGGAAACTCTGCCATTGCCCGCGACTCCAAAGTGGTAAAGCCGGCGGACTATAGGGCCGAGCGGTAGGGTGATTGAAGCCTGTTTGCGACATTAGGAAAAGGCCGAGCGACCCTGACAGCCGAACGCGCCTCGTCCGGGGTGTCACCGGTGAGGATTTCCTGATGTGCCGGAGCCGAATTCGCGCTCGATACCTCGCAAAAGCTTCCCGAAGACAAACCGCTTGCCTTCGCGCACGCTGTCCTCGAGCGGTTTCGCGCCGGCCAGATGCGCGGCGATCGCGCTCGCCAGCATGCAGCCGGTCCCGCGCATCGATCCGGCAAGCCTGGGCATGTCGAAGCGGATAGGTTCTTGCCCGCCGCTCAACAGAATATCCGTTGATCTGGGTCCCGCCGCATGGCCGCCCTTGATGAGCACCGCCTGGGACCCGTCCGCAAGCAATCGCCTTCCCTGCCGCAGCGCATCTTCGTCGTCCGCGGCCAAATCCGAACCGGTCAGGATCGCCAGCTCGATGAGGTTCGGCGTGACCAGACGGCAAAGCGGCATGAGATCGCGTTTCAGGACCCCGATCGCTCCCGGTTCCAGCAATTGCCTGCCCGACGTGGAAGCCAGCACCGGATCGAGGACCGTCGGTATCCGCGGATTTTCGCCGAGCACGGTGGCAACCGCCGCGATAACGCATCCCGTTGAAAGCATTCCGATCTTTATCGCCGACACTTTATTGGCCCGCAGCGCCGCGCGCATCTGATCGGCGACCAGGCCGGGCTGCATATGGTGGACCGCCGTAACGGATTGGTGTGTCTGCACCGTTACCGCGGTGACGGCAACGCAACTGCGCAAGCCGATCGAAGAGATCGTCTCGATATCGCGCGCAATCCCGGCGCCGCCGCTGGAATCCGATCCGCCGACGACGAGCACATGCGGGTCCCGGTTCAGCGCCATTGCTCCGTCTTGTCGATCCATTCCCTGGTACGCGCCTCGGGGTCCGGATTCAGCGTTATGTCCGTCACCGCCGCCGCGCTGTCGGCGCCGGCCCCGAAAACGCCATCGAGCCGTTCGGGATTGAGGCCGCCGATGGCGACCAGCGGAATGGGTGCGACGGCGTCCTTCCAGGCGCGAAGCCTCTCGAGCCCCTGCGGCGCCCATTTCATTGTCTTCAGGAT
>NZ_RZSC01000394.1:0-5455 GCF_003998155.1 Mesorhizobium sp. M1E.F.Ca.ET.063.01.1.1 | reverse complement strand
CGAGGCGCCCGCGCCGAAATGCACGTCGCCGGCCGCGATCGTCAGAACCGATCCGTCATCGTCGCGGATCACGAAACGGCAGTCCTCGTCAATGGTCTCGAAGACGCCACGAACCACATTGCCGTCAATTCTGACAGCAACCTCGCCGCCGAGCCCGGCCGCGCGCGCCAGCCAGCGCTTCCTGATCGCGGCAAGCCCGCGTCCGTCGTCCCACAGTCTGGCGTTCTCGCTCCAGGCATCCGAAAGCGCCAGGAACAGCCTCTCGGCATCGCAATTGGCGCCCAACGCCTGCAGCGATGTCGCCGGATAGGGCAAATCCTCGGGGTAAGCCACGACATTGACGCCGATGCCGACGGCAACGGCAAAGCGGCCGCCTTCGAGCATCGCCGATTCCAGCAGGATGCCGGCGAGCTTGGCGCCGGAGGCGAGCACGTCGTTCGGCCATTTCAGCTCGAAGCGGTTGCGTCCTTCACTGCCGCCGTCAAGGCCGACGGCGATCCGGCCCTGCGGAACGACGGCATCGAGCGCGTCGGCCAGCGCCAGTCCCGCGACGAAGCCGAGCGTCGCGGCGAGCCGCAGTTCGCCGCCGGGAACCAGGAGCAGTGTTGCCGCCAGATTGCCTTCAGGCGTCGCCCAGGCGCGGCCGCGCCGCCCGCGCCCGCTTTCCTGCTTCTTCGAGACGATCCAGAGTTTTCCCGGATCGCCGGCCCGCGCATGGTCCAGCGCCAGCGCGTTGGTCGAGCCGACACTGTCATGGGCCTCGAGCCGGAACCCCTCCGACGCCGCGGTTGGAGCCAGCCGAAATGCCATCCCGTCAGAAGAAGGTCTTGGCGGCGGCTTCGGCGTAGCTGCCGATCGGCCCGCCGATCAGCACGTAGAACAGCACGAAGGCGCCGCTGACGCCGAGCACGAGGCGCAGCTCGCTCGCCATCGGCACGAAGCCGCCGACCGGCTCGTCGAACCACATGATCTTGATGATGCGCAGGTAATAGTAGGCGCCCACCACCGAGGCCAGCACGCCGATGATCGCCAGCGTATAGAGGTTGGCGTTGATGGCGGCCAGGAACACGTACCACTTCCCCCAGAAGCCCGCGAGAGGCGGAATGCCGGCCAGCGAGAACATCAGGATGGTGAGGATGGTGGCCATGATCGGGTTGGTCGAGGCAAGTCCGGCGAGATCGCTGATCTGCTCGACATTGCCTTCCTTGCGCCGCATGGCGAGGATGAAGGCGAAGGTGCCGAGCGTCATCACCAGATAGATCAGCATGTAGATGGCGACGCCGCGCACGCCGGCCTGGCTGTTGGCGGCGAGGCCGACCAGCGCATAGCCCATATGGCCGATCGAGGAATAGGCCATCAGCCGCTTGATGTTGGTCTGGCCGATCGCCGCGAAGGCGCCGAGCGTCATGGAGGCGATGGAGATGAAGACAACGATCTGCTGCCAGTCGGCGGCGATCGGCTTGAAGGCGCCCATGGTGACACGCACGATCAGCGCCATCGCCGCCATCTTCGGCGCCGCCGCGAGGAAGGCGGTGATCGGGGTCGGCGCGCCTTCATAGACGTCCGGCGTCCACATATGGAACGGCACCGCCGAGATCTTGAAGGCAAGGCCCGCGAGCACGAAGACCAGACCGAAGACGAGGCCGAGCTGCCGCTCGCCGGTGCCCAGCGCCGTCGCGATCTCATGGAAGCCGGTGTTGCCGGTGTAGCCGTAGACTAGGCTGATGCCGTAGAGCAGCATGCCCGACGACAGCGCGCCGAGGACGAAGTATTTGAGGCCCGCCTCGGTCGAGCGGAGATTGTCGCGGTTGATCGCCGCCAGCACATAGATCGCCAGCGACTGCAGCTCCAGCCCGAGATAGAGCCCGATCATGCCGTTGGCCGAGATCATCAGCATCATGCCGAGCGTGCAGAGCAGGATCAGCACCGGATACTCGAACTTGTCGAAATGCTCCTGCCTGGCAAAGCGCATCGACATGACCAGCGTTACTGCGGAGCCGATCAGCGCCAAGGTCTTCATGAAGCGGCCGAAGGAATCCTGGACGAAGGCGCTGCCATAGGCAGATCCCTCGCCGCCGGAGAAGGCCAGCCACAGGCCGGCGACCACCAGTACCACGACCGCGAGCCCGGTCACCGTCATCGTGTTGTTGGAGCGCGAATAGGCGCCCACCATCAAAAGCGCGAGCGCGCCGATGGCAAGGATCAGCTCCGGCGTCGAGAGCGAAAGGCTGGAGAGAAGGTCCGGCGTCATGGTGTTTCCCCAGTCAGTTCGCCGCCGCGGTCTGCGCGGAATTGATGGAAGCGGTGACGTTGGTGACGAGCGCCTTGACCGACTGCGTCGTGGCGTCGAACACCGGCGCCGGATAGACGCCGAAGAAGATGACCAGCGCCACCAGCGGGTAGATGATGACCTTCTCGCGCGTCGAGAGGTCCAGCAGGTTCTTCAGGCTTTCCTTGGTCAGCGCGCCGAAGATCACGCGGCGGTAGAGCCAGAGCGCATAAGCCGCCGACAGGATGACGCCGGTGGCGGCGAAGAACGCCACCCAGGTGTTGACCCGGAACACACCGAGCATGGTCAGGAACTCGCCGACGAAGCCGCTGGTTCCCGGCAGGCCGACATTGGCCATGGTGAAGATCATGAACACAGTGGCGTATTTCGGCATGTTGTTGACCAGCCCGCCATAGGCGTCGATCTCGCGCGTATGCATGCGGTCGTAGATGACGCCGACGCACAGGAACAGCGCGCCGGAGACGAGGCCGTGGCTGAGCATCTGGTAGATCGCCCCCTGCACGCCTTCCTGGTTCATCGCGAAGGTGCCCATGGTGACGAAGCCCATGTGGGCGACCGACGAATAGGCGATCAGCTTCTTCATGTCCTCCTGCATCAGCGCCACCAGCGAGGTGTAGATGATGGCGACGACCGAGAGCGTGAAGATCAGCGGCGCGAACATCTCGGACGCCAGCGGGAACATCGGCAGCGAGAAGCGCAGGAAGCCGTACCCGCCCATCTTCAGCAGGATGGCGGCCAGGATGACCGAGCCCGCCGTCGGTGCCTCGACGTGGGCGTCAGGCAGCCAGGTGTGCACCGGCCACATCGGCATCTTCACCGCGAAGGAGGCGAAGAAGGCAAGCCACAGCCAGGTCTGCATGCTGGCCGGGAAGTTATGCGTCAACAGCGTGGTCATGTCGGTCGTGCCGGACTGGAAGAACATCGCCATGATGGCGAGCAGCATCAGCACCGAGCCGGCAAGCGTATAGAGGAAGAACTTGAACGAGGCATAGACGCGCCGCTTGCCGCCCCAGACGCCGATGATGATGAACATCGGGATCAGGCCCGCCTCGAAGAAGACATAGAACAGCACGATGTCGAGCGCGCAGAACACGCCGATCATCAGCGTCTCGAGGATCAGGAAGGCGATCATATAGGCCTTGACCCGCTTCTCGATCGCCTCCCACGAGGCGAGGATGCAAAGCGGCATCAGGAAGGTGGTCAGGATGACGAACAGCATCGAGATGCCGTCGACGCCCATGTGGTAGGAGATGCCTGAATCCAGCCAGGCGTGTTTTTCCACGAACTGGAAGCCGGCCTGCGAATTGTCGAAGCCCTTCCAGATGAACAGCGACACCACGAAGGTGAACGCCGTCGTGATGAAGGCGATCGAGCGGATGTTGCGGCGCGCGTTTTCGCTGTCGTCGCTGATCGGCAGAATGAAGAGAACACCAACCAGCGGCAGGAAGGTGACCAGCGAGAGGATTGGCCAGTCGGTCATCAGAGCATCATCCAGGTGACGAGAGCGGCCACGCCGATCAGCATGGCGAAGGCATAGTGGTAGAGATAGCCGGTCTGCAGCTTGACGACCCGGTTGGTGACGTCGACGACGCGCGCCGAGATGCCGTCGGGGCCGAGGCCGTCGATGACGGCGCCGTCACCGGTCTTCCACAGGAACCTGCCGAGGCGCTTCGCCGGCCGCACGAACAGAAAGTCGTAGAGCTCGTCGAAATACCACTTGTTGAGCAGGAAGCCATAGAGCAGGCGATGGTTGGCGGCGACGCTTCGGGGCAGTTCCGGCGAGCGGATATAGAACTTCCAGGCCACCGCGAAGCCGATGACCATGGCGATGAACGGAGCCAGCTCCACCCACAACGGCAATTCGTGGATCTCGTGCAGGATGTGGTTCTCCGGCAGCGTGAACAGCGACGCCTTCCAGAACTCGGCATAGCCCTCGCCGATGAAGGCGCCGTGGAAGGCAATACCGGCAAACAGCGCGCCGGCGGCCAGCACATAGAGCGGCACCAGCATCACCGGCGGTGATTCATGGACGTGGTGCATGACTTCGTGGCTCGCGCGCGGCTCGCCGTGGAAGGTCATGAAGATCAGCCGCCAGGAATAGAAGCTGGTGAAGCAGGCGGCGATGACCAGCAGCACGAAAGCGAAGCCCGCGATCGCGTTGTGGCTGGCGAAGGACGCCTCGATGATGGCGTCCTTGGAGAAGAAGCCAGCGGTGCCGATCACCGTCGCCGGGATGCCGACGCCGGTCAGCGCCAGCGTGCCGATCACCATCATCCAGTAGGTCTTGGGGATGAGCGTCCGCAACCCGCCCATCTTGCGCATGTCCTGCTCGTCGGAGACGGCATGGATGACCGAGCCCGAGCCGAGGAACAGCAGCGCCTTGAAGAAAGCGTGCGTGAACAGGTGGAAGATCGCCGCGCCATAGGCGCCGACGCCGAGCGCCACGAACATGTAGCCGAGCTGCGAGCAGGTCGAATAGGCGATCACGCGCTTGATGTCGTTCTGCACCAGGCCGACGGTCGCCGCGAAGAAGGCGGTGAAGGCGCCGATGAAGGTGACGACGGTCAGCGCCGAATGCGACAGCTCGAACAGCGGCGAGAGTCTCGCCAGCATGAACACGCCGGCCGTCACCATGGTCGCGGCATGGATCAGCGCCGACACGGGCGTCGGGCCCTCCATGGCGTCGGGCAGCCAGGTGTGCAGCGGCACCTGCGCCGACTTGCCCATGGCGCCCATGAAGAGCAGCAGGCAGACCACCGTCAGCGCGATATGCTTGTCCAGCGCATGGCCGAGGAAAGTCAGCACCGCGGCCCCTTCCGGCGCACCTTCGGCCGGAAGGAAGGAGGCTGCGTTGGCAAAGACTGTGCCGAGATTGACCGAGCCGAACAGCACGAAGACGCCGAAGATGCCAAGCGCGAAGCCGAAGTCGCCGACGCGGTTGACGACGAAGGCCTTGATGGCCGCGGCGTTGGCGGAAGGCTTCTTGTACCAGAAGCCGATCAGCAGGTAGGAGGCGAGGCCGACGCCTTCCCAGCCGAAGTACATCTGCACCAGATTGTCGGCCGTCACCAGCATCAGCATCGCGAAGGTGAACAGCGACAGATAGGCGAAGAAGCGCGGCCGGTCCGGATCGTGGTGCATGTAGCCGATCGAATAGATATGGAC
>NZ_RZSC01000393.1:0-5459 GCF_003998155.1 Mesorhizobium sp. M1E.F.Ca.ET.063.01.1.1 | reverse complement strand
AGGTCATGAAACATGCAACCGACTGGATCGCCGCTCATCACGCCGACTGGAACAAGTGGATCGCTGAAGCCAAGGCTGCCAAGTGAGGCTCTGAGGTTTAGAATCGGCCGACGGCATCCGCCGGCCGCACCGCGATTGTGAGAAGAAAACTCCCTGGTTGACTAGCGTCAGATAAAGTCGGTTAGCCCAACGGATGGGTGGCGATCATGCGCAACCGCAGAATACGGATCTCCATTGGGAGATCGCCAAATGGCTGAGAGGTGCACCAAAATAGGCTGATGGCAAGTCGATACCACCCTAAGCTCGATGACGCGACCAGCCTCACGCCGACCATGACGTGCCGCTGCTCGGGTGTTGGTCCGTGGGCTTGCTGCGGCCCACACGAGAGCAAGTTGATCTGAGTAAGCGCGAAACCTGTCATTCGGGACTAAACGCTGTCGAGCGCAACGTTCGGTATGAATGGGGTTTATGCGAGTCGCGGACTTTTCCCTCTGCGACTCTTCCGCCTTGTCGTCTATTCGAGGTGAGAACGAGGACGGCGCTGACAACTCGGTCGCCGGTTCCCATTCGGCGAACCCGGGTATCCCTGCCGCTGACTTTGGTTTCAGCAGCGCTACGAGCATCTTCTGCTGAACTTCGAGGGCAGTTCCGCAAGCGCGAACGCATAAAGGATTGGACCATGGATGATATCCGCGTTGTAACCGACTTCCCCCGCAAAGTGCGTGAGATCGAGAATGTCTGGATTCCAATGCCGGACGGCGTGAAGCTCGCCGCTCGCATCTGGTTACCGCAGGACGCTGGGCAAAACCCAGTACCGGCGATCCTTGAATATCTTCCCTACCGCAAGCGAGATGGAACCGTTGGGCGCGACGCGCTCCACCATCCTTACTTTGCGGGCTTCGGCTATGCCGGGGTCCGTGTGGACATGCGCGGTTCAGGCGACAGCGAAGGCGTCTGCAAAGGCGAGTATCTCAAGCAAGAACAAGACGATTGTCTTGCGGTGATTGAATGGTTGGCACAGCAATCGTGGTGCTCGGGTAGCGTTGGCATGATCGGCATCTCCTGGGGCGGCTTCAACGGACTTCAAGTCGCCGCCCGCCGTCCTCCAGCCCTCAAGGCGGTAATCTCGTTGTGTTCCACCGACGATCGATACGTCGACGAGTGCCACTATTTCGGCGGCGCGCTTATGTGCGAGAATTTGATGTGGGGCACGGCAGCTTGGGCGATCGCCATGACCCCACCCGATCCTGCACTTGTGGGGGACCGCTGGCGTGAGATGTGGGAGGAGCGGCTCAACGGTAACGGCATCTGGTTGCACGATTGGTTCGAGCACCAGCGCCGGGATGACTTCTACAAGCACGGCTCCATCTGCGAAGACTATTCCGACATTGAGGTTCCGGTCTATGCCGTAGGTGGGTGGGCGGATGCCTATCCCAACGCGATCTTCCGCATGCTCGAGAACCTGCCGGGAGTGCGCAAGGGCTTGATCGGTCCCTGGGCCCATAAGTATCCGAACATCGCCATGCCTGGGCCGCGCATCGGCTTCCTCCAAGAATGCCTTCGTTGGTGGGACCAGTACCTAAAAGGCGTCGACACTGGTATTGCCAACGAACCGATGTTGCGGGCCTGGGTGCAGGATCCATTGCCGCCAGCCGCCATCTACGACGAGCGACCAGGCCGTTGGATCGCCGAGTCTTCCTGGCCGACGCAGGGCATTGGCGAACGGAGGCTGGCACTGTCACCCGGCCGTCTTGCTGAAGGAAATCGCAGCGACGCCGTCCTTATGATTTGTTCGCCTTCGACCGCAGGCCTGTCTTCGGGAGTTTGGTGCGGCTATGGCGGGGTGCCGGATCAGCCAATCGATCAGCGCACGGAGGTCGGAAACGCATTGGTATTCGAAACCGATCCTCTTGTGGAGGCGGTAGACCTACTCGGCCTCCCGGAGTTTGAGGTAAATCTCTCCTCCGACAAGCCGGTGTCTATCCTGTCAGCAACGCTTTCGCTGGTTTTGGAAAACGGATCTGCCGCCCGCATCAGCTATGGTATTCTGAACTTAAGCCATCGGCACGACGATCTCGGCTTGGCACCAATGACACCCGGTAAGGTGGAAGCAATACGCATGAAGATGAAGTCCTGCGGACAGCGCGTCGAAAAAGGACAACGCATAAGGCTCGCCATCGCTACCAGCCATTGGCCCATCGTGTTTCCAAGTCCAGAGAGGGCAACTCTCTCTATACATTGTGCCGGCAGCAGAATGATCTTGCCAGTGCGCAAGGCGAATGCTCTAGAAGCCGAACTCACGCCTTTCTCAGGGCCAGAAACCGCAGAGCCGATGGCACTGGAGGTCATCAAGCCTGGTCAACCCTTCTGTCGCGAGGTAACCACGAACCAAGCTACGGGGGAAACCACGTTCCGCCTAGGGAGTGATGCTGGAACCGTACTGCATCCACATACCGGGATGATCGTCTCGGCAAAGCACACCGACACACTTATCATGCATCCCGACGATCCGAATTCGGCGCGCGGCACTTCCACTTGGGAAAAGTCCTTCAAACGCGGCGAATGGAACGTTAGCATTGCGCTCTCGACTACCGTCCGCGCGCTGCGTGATGTATGGCGAATCGAGACACATATCGTGGCGAAGGAAGGCGACAAGCTTTTGCTCGAACGAGAGGACGTCAAGGAGTTCGCTCGGGACTTAAACTGACCGGTACGGAATTGGTCCTGCTCGGCCGGATGAACCTAGCTACGGACATCTTGAAAGTTCAACTATTGCCTCGATGTTAACAAGCAGATAGCAGGTGTTGACCCGTCCAACACCAGTGAGGTTTACACGATCTCCGCAACTTCTAACGGAAAGGGGGTCGCGTCGGCAACTGGTGTTTAGTCCCGGCATTTGCTGAGCGGAAGCGTTCGGATTGAGTGGCCGATGCCTTGCAGATGAACTCGTAGGGGGTGAGGCCGTTGAGGGTCTTGAGCCTGCGGGTGAAGTTGTATGCCGTAATGAAGTCGGCGAGGTGCTGTCGGAGCTGATCGTGGCTCTCGCAGTAGAAGCGCTTGACAGTGGCGTCCTTAATGGTGCGGTTCATCCATTCGACCTGACCATTGGTCCACGGGTGCCTGGCCCAGGCATATTCGAAGGCGTGCGCCCGGAACAGTTCGCCGTTGGCGATCGCCTCCAGCCCAGCCTCAGTTGTCGGAGCACGGTGAGGATCTTGTAAGGGACGGCCGCGATCAGCCGGAGCAGGAACTCTTTAGCGACGGCGGTGGTGGCCTTCTCACGCAGTTCGACGAAGGCGAACTTCGAGGTGCGGTCGATACCCACGAACATGTGCAGCTTGCCCTGTTCGGTTCGGACCTCCGCAACGTCGATGTGGAAGTAGCCGATCAGATAGCTTTTGAACTTCCCCTTCGCCGGCCTGTCGCCCTCGACATCAGGCAGACGGCCAATGCCATGGCGCTGCAGGCAGCGGTGCAAGGAAGATCGCGTCAGGTGCGGAATCGTTGGCCGCAGCCCATAGAGGCTGTCGTCAAGCGGCAAAAGCGTGTGTAGCGCCGGAAGGCGACGATGACCGCCTCCTCCTCGCCGGCAAGAACCGTCGACCGCGGCTCCGTAGCGCTTGGCCAGCGCTCTCAGGCTTTCTTGACTAGAGCGTCGGGCGAGAAAGGTGAATCGTTGGGATTCCCTTTTTGATTGAATTCTGATTCCTGTTGGTGCGGAGGTGCACCACGGGCAAGGCGGTTTTGCAGGATTTGAGGCTTCGACTTGTTCGCGGCATTGCCGAGGGCAAGTCGCGGCGGGCGGTTGCGGCGCAGTTTGAGGTGGCGCCTTCGACGGCGGTGCGGGTTCAGGCCCGCTATGCGGCTACGGGTTCTGTCGCGCCGGCCCGTCAGGGCCGTCCTGCCGGGTCCGGCAAGCTCGGCGCGTATCGTCAGGTCATTGTCGACAAGGTGAGGGCCAAGCCGGACATCACGATGCCTGAGCTTGGTGCGTGGCTTGAAGGCGAGCACGGCGTCAGGGCAGATCCGTCGAACCTGTCGAAGTTGCTGTGCCGGGAGGGGTTTACGTATAAAAAAAGTGCTGCTGGCGTCGGAGCAAGAACGGCCCGACGTGAAAGCGGCACGGTGTGAGTGGCGCGACCATCATCAGCCCCTGATGCGCGCGCAGCCGGCGCGGCTCATTTTCATCGACGAAACGAGCGTCAAGACCAACATGACCCCGCTGCGCGGCGCAGCCTGCGCGGCAAGAGGCTGCTGGCCGATGCACCCTTCGGCAAATGGCATACCCAGACCTTCATCGCCGGCCTGCGTTGCCATGAACTGATGGCCCCCTGGATCATCGAGGGAGCCATCGACGGGGCGGCTTTCGATGCCTATGTCGAAACCCAACTCGCACCGGCTCTCGGGCGCGGCGACATCGTCATCCTGGACAATCTGAATGTCCACAAAAGTCCGCGCGCGGCTATGGCGCTCAAACAGCGCGGCGCCTGGTTCCTATTCCTGCCCAAATACTCACCCGATCTCAACCCGATCGAGATGGCCTTCGCAAAGCTCAAAACCCTGTTGCGAAAGGCCAAAGCGCGAACGTACGACGATCTTGTCCGTGCCGTCGGCAGCATCTGCGCCATGTTTGATCCAACCGAATGCTGGAACTATCTCAAAAAAGCAGGATACGTTGCATGTTAATCGCCCGACGCTCTAGTTGTATCGCTCGAGGGACCGCTCTGTCGTTGTGGCGCTCCCATGGCGAACCTGGCCCATAGTGGGATCAAACATCTAGGCCGGACGACATGAATAGATTTTATGCCAGCCGGCATCTTTTCCGCCTGCGGCTTCGCTGCTCCATAGTATATCAAAAGAGAAACACCCGAGGAAAGGCGGCGCCGCTGCCTTGGCAGGACGCCTTCTGCAAGTCGCGCGGCAGGGGGAACCAACTATGGAGGACAGGATGCAAAGTCTAAGCCGCCGCACCTTTCTTAGGGCAGGAGCCGCGCTAGGCGGTGGCATAATCTCTGCTGGCATGCCGTTGTCTCAAGTCATCTGGGCGGCCGAAGGCAAGGTACTCAAGGTGCGTTCCAATGGAGACCTCGTCACGCTGGATCCCGCTTTCGTCGGACAGGCCGAGGAAGTAGACCTGACGAACTGTATCTATTCAAAGCTCACTCGCTATAAGCCAGGCACCGAATGGGGCTGGGAGTTGGAGGCGGCAGACAAGATCGAGCAGGTCGACCCCACGCATATCCGATTTCGCCTCAAGAAAGGCATAAAATTTAGTGGCGATCATGGCGAATTGACGGCCAAGGACGTCAAATTCTCTTTCGAGCGCGTCATCAAGCTCAATTCACCCATCAAACCCCAGTGGGGCTCGTTAAATCACGTTGAATTGGAGGACGACTATAGTGGCGTGATCGTCTTCAACGCTCCTTTTGCGGCTGTTTGGCTCGTTCCGCTGCCTTATG
>NZ_RZSC01000392.1:0-5479 GCF_003998155.1 Mesorhizobium sp. M1E.F.Ca.ET.063.01.1.1 | reverse complement strand
CGGGAGAACAGGACGCTTTCGCCGATGTCGATAGCGGTCCTGAGCGTGACGGCGTCGGCCGTGTCCCAACCGGCGACGGCAAAAGCGTGGACCACTTCCTTTTCGGTACCGACAAGGCCGACATTGATCGGGTCGCCCGGAATTCCTTGCGGCGTGTGCGTCACCATCTCGAAACGCTGTGTGCGGAAGCCGCGCTCCCGCCAGGTCCAGAATTCCGGCGCGGCGAGATAGGCAAATGCCAGATAGAAAGCGCAAAACGCCGCCAGCCAGATCGCGGCGCGCCGCCGAAGGCTCCGCTCACCCAAGAGAGACCACTCCCAAGTCGATGCACGGCCACTCTATGTCGCGTTGCGCGCATTGGGCAGAGGTTTCGGGATTGCTTTAGCGGCAGGCGCGGTAGCCGCTCCTGCGGTTCTTGACGTCGAAGTGGAAGTGGTTGCGGTGATCGTAATTGTAGCCCGGACCGAGCACCGTGTTGAAATACTGGCAGCCGTCGGCGCGCACGTTGTTGAGGAAGCCGCGGGTGCGGAAAGCGAACAGGCCGGGCTTGCGGACGTCGATGTCGTCGCCATTGTTGAGCTCGATGCTCATGACGTCGAGCGCGTTGCCCTTGCCGTGCTCCGAGAGCACGCCTTCGCCGGCGATGTTACGGCAGGAATAGCTCGAGCCTTGGTGGATGGCCCTGACGCCGGAGAAATAGCGCCAGCGGGCTGCCGGCACGAGTTCGTTCCTGGTCCAGGCGGCAAAGGTCGCGGCCATGTTGCAGGTCAGCGTGGCGGCGGGCTTCATCTCGACGCTGCCGATGGCCGAAACCTTCACCGGGAAGTCGATGCCGCACTGGCCTTCATGGATCGGCTGGATATCCGTATAGACGACGCCCATGCGTTTCAGCTCGTTGCGGCAGTCGATCTCGCTTGCGGGCATCTGCTCGACCGGCGACATCGGCTCATCCATGCGCGGATAGGCAGCCTGGGTCATATAGGGATTGGAAGGAACGAGGCGCTGCATGCCGGAATATTGCGGCGCCTCGGGCACGGCAGCGGTCTGGCTGCCGACGTCGACGGCCGGCTGCAGCGAGAAGACATCGCCCGTGTTGCAGGCCGACACGGCCGCGACGGCAAGCCCGGTGGCCAGCCAGACGGTGGCAGAGCGCGCAAAATCGTTCTGTCGCGCCATGGCAAGCATGGCGCCAAGTCTTCCGGTCATTGAAAGGCTTCCTATCCCCGGATGGCACAAGTTTAGTCGCCAACAGTAAAGGAAAGATCAGCGCCGGCATTCATGCCTGGGGCCGAATTGCGGCGACTGTTCTTGAAATCCTTTTTTATTGGCAGAAGGTTCCGCCGTGGCGGCGCGGCTCGAGGTCGAAATGAAAATGTAGCGAATGGTCGGCATCGCTGCCCGGACCGAGCACTGTCTTGAACGGCCCGCAGGCGGCCTTGCGCACAGTAGCCAGGAACTTGGCATCCTTCTCGGGCGGCACCGGACCAATTTCGATCGTCCTGCCATCCGACAGCGTGAAGGAGGCGATATCGAGCGCATTGCCGAAGGCGTGTTCCGAAAGCTTGCCGCCGCCGTGGCGCGGACGGCAGACGAAGGCGGAGGCCTGGGCGATCGATTTCAGATCGGCGCCGAATTCGGCCCTTACCGCCGGCCGGATGACATCGGCGGCAAAGCGCGCGGCAGCCTCGGCCATCCGGCAATTGAGCTCGGTGCCGGAACCGATACCGATCGATTTTCCCAGCGTTTTCAGAACGATGGGGTAGGGGATCGAGCAGCCGATCTCGGCGTCGTGCTCGGCCTTGTGCTCCTCGAATTCGACGCCGAGCGCCTTCAGCCGATCGCGGCACGCCACCTCTTCTTCCGGCATCCTGTCGGCAGGCAATTCAGCCGAGCGCGGATCGGGCAGCATTTTGTTGTCGCCGGTATCAGCCGGTTTTTCGGGTGGCTTCGGTGCGACAGCGGGCGGCTCCGGTTCCGCGATGTCGGGTCTTTGTGTCGGAATCGGCACTGCGGCCGGCGCCTCTGGTTCGCTTTCCATATCGGTTGACGGCTCCGGGGCTGAAGGCTCGGGACGCTTTCCCTGACGAGACTTTTCTTGATTGATCCGGTCGGATGCGTCAGCGTCCTTTGGACCGGCAGCCTTCCGCTCTTCCATCGTTGCGGCGTCGGCCTTTCGCGCTTCCGCGGGACGTGGCTCTGGCACCGGAACATCGGCGGGCAAGGTCGGCTGGTCCTGCGTTTGCTGTTGCGTCAGCTTTGGCGCGATATGCCGCTTGGCCCGCGATCTCATGCGGTGCTTGCTCCTCGGCCTCAGTGGCTGATCGGCCCGCTGCGTCAACGGCTGCTCCATACGCGGTGTCAGCGGCTGCCTGTAACGATGCTTGGCATCGGCCGGCGTGATTAGCAGGGCCGCCGCCAAAGGCAGCGCCAGTCTGCAAAATCCGGAAAAGCTCAGCGTTGCCATCGGCCGGAAACGGGCCCGGCACGGCAAGGTTGCCTTGGAAGCAGCGGCGCTGCGATCAAAATCCGTTACGGGCCGGTTACGCGCCGATCGCCTCCAGGCCTTCCTCGAGCCAGTCGGCGAGCTGCGGCAGGCCAAGCAGATACTTTGCCGTGCGCCTGTTGGCTCGCTCGCGGGCCGCGGCCACCGCCTCGACCCACTCGGAAGCATCGTAGTCGCCGCGGCCGACCCAGGCCAGCGCCACGAGCTCGGCCGCTTCATCGACGTTGAGATCGTTGATCAACTCGCGGAACTCCTCCTCGGTGAGGTCTTCCGACGCTTCTTCGACAAGGCCGTCATGGTGGTGGCTGTCATGCCTGTCGCCGTCGAACTCGACCTCGTGCTCGGCGCCGTCGTCGTAATCCTCGTTGACGCCGGCGCTCAGCGCCTTGGCCTTGAGGATAAACAGGCGCACCGTGTCCGGGTCGATCGAAAGCTCCCATTCCTTCTCGAGGCGCTGCTGCACTGGCCTTTCTCCTCGTCGTGCGCTCGACTGATGATAGCGGATTTGCGGCCCGCGTCACATCCGTTCGCAAGCAGCCGAGCCGCCTTGAACATTCGAAATAGTTCGGCCGTCACCTGCTTTTCGGGATGAAACCGCATCAAGGCGGCGTTAGTCTGCCATTGTCACGCTCAAGGAGGCATCGATGCGCAGACGATTGCTTGTTCAGGTCCTGGCTGTTGCGACCCTGCCACTGTTTGTGGCGCCAGCTTTCACGGCCGGCGAAGGCGGTGGTGGCGGCAGCGGTGGTGGCACCACCCAGTGCAAGAAGGGCGAGGTCTGGGACAAGAAGAAAAACAAATGCGTAAAGCCGCAATATGGCATGCTGGATGACGACAGCATCTACGAAGCGGGCCACGATCTCGCGATGGCCGGACGCTATGACGAGGCGATCTCGGTGCTGACTTTAGCCGCCAACAAGCAGGATCCGCGCATCCTCAACTATCTCGGCTATTCGCACCGCCATTCCGGCCGCATCACGGTCGGCCTCGGCTATTACGAGGAAGCGCTGCGCATCAATCCCGACTACACGCTGGTGCGCGAATATCTCGGCGAGGCCCATCTGCAGATCGGCGATCTTGCCGGCGCGCAGGAGCAGCTGAAGGAGATCGAGAAGCGGACAGGCAAAGGCTCGCGCGAATATGGCATGCTCTCCGAGCAGATCGACCATTTCCTGAGGAGCTGATTCAGTCCCAAGACTTTTCGAACCGGCTGCGAGCGATCGCAGCCGGTTTTTTGCTTGCCGCTGCCACATCAACCGCATGAAAGCGGTGATGATTTTGCCAAAGTTGATTTTTTGGGCGTGAAAATCGCGCGAAGATCGCTATATTCGGGGAAATTGTGGTGAAACGGTTCCGTTAGCCCGAGGCTGCCGGACCGTTTTCTTTTTGTACCATCGACAAGGCTGCTCCCGATAAGCGGGGGCGGCGGCAGGAAAGGTCAGGTATATGATCAAGGTCCCGATGACAGGCGAGGGGTTCGCGTCATTGAAGGAAGAACTGCGCTGGCGCCAGCAGGAAGAGCGTCCGCGCATCATCGAGGCGATCTCCGAAGCGCGCTCGCATGGCGACCTGTCCGAAAATGCCGAGTACCACGCCGCGAAAGAGTCGCAGAGCCACAATGAGGGCCGTATCAACGAGCTTGAGGACCTGATCGCGCGCGCCGAGGTGATCGACGTCACGAAGCTCAGCGGCGACAAGGTGAAGTTCGGCGCGACCGTCGTGCTGGTCGACGAGGATACCGAGGAAAAGAAGACCTATCAGATCGTCGGCGACCAGGAAGCGGACGTGAAGTCCGGCCGCATCTCGATCTCCTCGCCGATCGCGCGTGCGTTGATCGGCAAGGAAGTCGGCGACGCCATCGAGGTCAACGCTCCGGGCGGCGCCAGGGGGTACGAGATCGTCCAGGTGCAGTTTATCTAGCTCTTAATCTCCCCCCTTGCGGGGGAGAAAGCGCGCTGTGCCAGCAGCCGTTCCGCTTCAGCCATCACCTCGGCCGGCGTCACCCTGCCGCCTGCGGGCGCCAGCAGGGTCGAGGAGAACGGCCCGCGCGGGCCGGTCAAGCCCGGCTCCGTCGCCAGGAATATGGCGACCGTCGGAAGGCCGAAGGCGCTGGCGAGGTGGGTGAGACCGGTGTCGGCGCCGATCACCAGCGTCGACCGGCCGAGGATCGCGGCGATCTCGGCAAGCGGCGATTTTGGGACCAGCACCGTTTTCGGCACGTCGCCAGCGATCGCTTCGGCGACACGCTTTTCCTGTTCGTTCGACCAGGTGACGACCGGCGCGAATTGCCTGGCCACCAGTTGGCGCGCGGTCTCGATCCAGTCGTCGACCGGCCATTTCTTGTCCTCGCGGCTGGTGCCGTGCAGCAGGAAGGCAAGCCTGCCTTCAAGGATGGGAAGGTTACCTGCCGGCGGCACTATGCCGGACCCGAGACGGGAAAGATCGGGCTCGTAGCCAAGCGCCAGGCCGAACAGCCGCCGCGTGCGCTCGATGGCGTGCAGGTCGCGCGGGACCGCGTATCCGCGATCGTAGAACAGCGTTGCCGAGGGCTCGCGGACGCTCGAACGGTCGAAGCCGGCGATCGGTGCGCCAGCCTGCCTGGCGACAACGGCCGACTTCAACAGCCCCTGGGCGTCGATGACCAGGTCATAATGACCAGCACGCAGCGCGCGGCGCAGGCCGGCCATCTCGCGCCAAGTGCCGCCGTCAAGTGGCTTCCTGCGCCAACGCCGGATCGCCACCTTGTGGATAGACTTTATCGCTGGATGCAAGGCGACGACGCCGGCAAAGGCCTCTTCCACGCACCAGTCGAAGCTTATGTCCGGGCGATCGCGGAGCGCATCCTCGACAGCCGGGAAGGTATGGATGACATCACCCATCGACGATGTCTTGACGATCAGCACCTTCATGCGGCTGCCGGAACCCTAAGCAGCCGGTCGGCCGCGGCAGCGACCCGTGCGACGTCGAGCGTCTTCA
>NZ_RZSC01000391.1:0-5483 GCF_003998155.1 Mesorhizobium sp. M1E.F.Ca.ET.063.01.1.1 | reverse complement strand
CATCGGCGGTCGCGTGCGGGTCGAGCCGCTCTGTACCGCCATTGGGGGCATTCGGGTCGACATCCGACAAAATGTTCTCTTTGAAGAACCGCAAGGTCAGAGCTTCACCCTTCTGAATCGTATCGCCTGCCACCCCGTTCGTCGACTGGGTTGCAGACACCCAGTCTTCATTCAGGTTGGTGACCATATCGTGTGTTGCACCGCCGTTGTTGAACGTGGTGTCGCCAACGGGCGCTCCGTCACCGGTCGAGTTGAAGCCGAACCCGATGGTGTTGGTTGTCGAGTTTGCGGTGAACTGCACGAAGAACGGATCCGGATCGCCGTTCGGCGTGAGCTGCTCCGCAACGATCAGCGGGTGTCCCGTATTGCCCGTGGGCTGCTTGGCAATCAGCTCCGCGGTGTGCAGCACGTCGAAGCTGAACCCGTCGATCACATCGGTCAAGGTTATCGTGTAGGTGTCGGCGTTCTTGTCAAAGACAAGAGTGCCGCCCGCCGTAGAGTCCTGCACACCAGCCGTGATCGGGTCCTTGTCGTAATGGAACGAGAAGTCGAACGAGGCGGATGAGCTGGTCTCTGCCGTGAGGGTTGCGACCGCTTGGGTGATGTTCGGGTTCTGGGCGTTGTCGACGGTGCCGGTCAAGCTGATCTGGACACCGGCGAGTGAGTTGTTGACGTCGACGAAGTCGGACCCGCCGCCCGAGTAGAACAAGGCCGTGTGAGCATCCGTGCCGATGTCATACCCAAAGGCACCGGAGGCCGACGCATTGAGAGTGTTCGCCAGAGTCTCGTGCTGGATCCCTGCGGTACCTGGGTCACCGTCGAACGGCACGGTGATCGTCGGGCCGTCATCCCTGATCTGCACCTTGTCGCCGATGGCCAGGCTGGTGTCGCTGGTGTCGCCGTCGGCGTCGACGGCATGGACCTTGGCAAGCAGAACGCTGTCGGTCATCGTCTTCACGTCGTCCGGGTTAGTGGGGTCGGGATGGGCGATGGCGATGTATTGCGCGATGCTGAGGATGCCGGCCTGGCTGATCGAGATGGCGAGCGCGACAGGATCGCCAGCTGTGTCGCCGTCGTTGCCGACGTCGACCCGGCCGACGACGAGGCCGCCCTCGACATTGAGCAGGATGTTATGCCCGTCGAGCGAATCGAAGCCGGAGTCGGCATTCGCGGCGCTGACGCCGAGCGACAGGGTCTGGCTTCCCGGTCCGTCAGTGCCGAAACTGGAACTCGGCGTGACAACGGCGGAAGCGCTGGCCGCCCAGCCGAGCACGGCGCCGAGAGCGAGGAAGGCGGCCGGCGCCGACCCAGACTGGTCGTTGGAATTGGCGTTGACGAGGGCAGTCTCGTCATGCAGCACCTTGGCCGTATTCTCGGTCAGCGCCGCCGTCGGCCCGTCGTCCTCGATCACGATCTGCTGACCGACGAACGTCGAGGCGGAGCTGGGCGTCGCGATGCTGAAGCCGCCGATGTCGAAAGTGTTGTTGTCGTTGCCGGCAACGCCATCATTGTCGCTGATGTTTTCGATCAGCACGCGGTTGTGGGTCCCGGTCGTCGTCCATTGCACCGTGTCGCCGGTGCTCAGGCCTTTGATGATCAGGTTGCCGTCACCGTCGATCTCGGCGGTCGGAAAATACTGCGTATTGCCTGTCTTGACGACGACGTTGGTAAGCGAGAACGAGCTGATGGCGACGTGCGTGTCGTTGGTGAGCCCGTCGACGAAACCCGTCCCCGGCTCGTAGGCGGTTGTGAAGGCCGAAATCTTGACGGTGACGGGTCCGATGCCCGGATTGGTCTGGTTGACGGTGAAGGACGCCGTGTTTGCATTGACGAGGCTTTGGAAGTCGATGTTGGCTTCGATGTCGGCCTCGTTCTGGTCCAGATTGGGCACGAGGTAGTTCGTGTTCGCGCCGTGGACATAGGTGATGAACGCGCCCTCGGTGGGGTTGATCTGGTTGCCGTTGACACCGAACGAGGTGGTGCTGCCGGCCTGGCTGATGTTGAGCACATCCTTGGTCGTGATATTCCCGCCCTCGGACTGATTCAACGGATCTTGTCCGATCACCACGATCTCGGTGGAGTTCGGATCGCCGAACATCATGAAGAGGTTGCTGCCGGAAGGCGCCCCGGCAAAGCTGAAAGTGGTGGTCTCGCCGGCGGCGAGCTTGAGGGTGTTGCCGAGATTGACCGCGTCATCGGGGTCGCCGGTGTCGCCATGGAAGATCGGCACGTAGGTGACGATACTGAGCGTTACCTGGTCGCTGGTCGCGCCGGCGTTCAACACGTCCTGCTTGAAGATGACGAAAGCGATCGAGTCTACGCCGCCGATGCCATCGCTGTCATATTTGCCGATAACGGTGTTGCTTCCGTCCGCGTAGAGGAAGATTTCCTTGCCGTCGGCGGTTTTGAGCAAGCTGTCGTCGCCGTCGAGGGCGCCGCCGTTGCCGTCCGTGAACGTCGTTCCGGAGAGCTGCGAACCGGCGGTGGCGTTGACGGTGACCGAGTTCGTCTGGGTCGCAACGTAGACATTGGTCGGGAACGTGGAGGGCAGCCCGAGAGTCGTCTCAAGATAGGTCCGGAATGCAAGTGGCAGCGTGGAGTACGCGACATCGGTGTCGGTAAAGCCGTCGCCGCTATCGTCGGTTTGCTGACCAGCGGTCTGATCGTTGACGGCCGGGTTGTTGAGAATGAAGCTGATCGTCATGAGGGTTCTCCCTGATTTCAAATGCGACAGGCGCGACGTCAGCCCCAACACTGGCGACCGGCCGCACGGGCGCGCATTCGCCGGCATGGGCCGGCGCTACGCGTCATCATTAAAGAAAACTGGAGTGGTGATTTGGCTCACGGGGGTAGAGGGGGTTGGGAGAAGCCGCCGCTGACCCTCCGCTCCATGCCCCGTCAGGCATTTCCAGGCGGATGCGCCCTATGCGCAGGGGCAACCCGCCAATGATGGGCGCCAAGGATCAATGATGAGGGCATACTCAAACCCCGCCCCTCTAAAACAGGCATTTACTGCCTGTACGCCTCCCGCTCAGAACATGAGCATAAAAAGTTTACTCTTATTTGTGGAAAGTTCAAATCGAAGTATTGATTTTTCTGGAAATCTGTGACGTGGGGAAATGGTCCCTCTCGAAGGGGGACTTTTGTCCCTCCTGTAGGAACTGTTTGAAAATAAAAGAAAATATACTAGATCGTGCCCTGTGGGCTTGATTGTGGGACCGCCGGAAAGATCGAACAGGCTTATGCAGACGACGCTCGCCATAGCACCAATGATGGACTGGACGGACCGGCATTGCCGGTTCTTCCACCGTCAGTTGACCCGCCGCGCGCTGCTCTACACCGAGATGGTTGTGGCGGAGGCGGTCATTCATGGCGTGCGCGAGCGTCTGCTTGGATTCGACGGCGTCGAGCATCCGGTTGCCCTGCAGCTCGGCGGCTCCGATCCGCGGAAGCTTGCCGAGGCGGCTGTCATCGGCGAGGCGTTCGGCTATGACGAGATCAACCTCAATGTCGGCTGCCCGTCGGACCGCGTCCAGTCAGGCACATTCGGCGCCTGCCTGATGAAGACGCCGGCGCTGGTGGCCGAATGCGTCGCGGCGATGAAGGCTGAGGTAAAAATCCCGGTCACCGTCAAATGCCGCATCGGCGTCGACGATCAGGACCCTGAGCCCGCGCTCGACACGCTGGCGGATGGTGTATTCGCGGCCGGCGCCGATGCGCTTTGGGTGCATGCCCGCAAGGCGTGGCTGGAAGGGCTCAGCCCCAAGGAAAATCGCGATGTGCCGCCGCTCGACTACCCACGCGTCTACCGGCTGAAAGCCGGAAAGCCGAACGAATTCATAGGCATCAATGGCGGTATTCAATCGCTTGAGGAGGCATCGGCGCATGTCGCCCATGTCGACGGCGCCATGCTCGGCCGCGCGGCCTATCATACGCCGGGAATCCTTACCGGCGTCGATGCCGCGTTTTATGGCGACGCACCGGCCGACTTCGATTATGCCGCGCTGATCGACGCCATGGCGGGCTACGCCGAGCGTCATATCGAGAAGGGCGGGCGGCTCGGCCATGTCACGCGCCATATGGTCGGGCTGTTCCATGGGCTCCCAGGCGCGCGCCGCTACCGGCAGATCCTGTCCACCGACGCCAACAAACCCGGCGCCGGGCCGCAGGTGCTGAAGACGGCCTTCGCGGCAATAGATTTCGCGGCGGCGGAAACCGAAGCGGCCTGAGCCCGCGACTGCGTTAATCGCGCAGCACCATACGGTCGCCGCGCACGTCGAAACCCGACAGCGAACTGATGAAGTTCATGCCGAGCAGGCTTTGCTCGAGCATGCCGGGCGCCGCGACCATGACCGGCATATCCTTGCGCACGATGCCGCCGATCGCCATCTCGTTGGCCCTCACGGTAGCGGCGCGCGCCATGCCGTTGGCGGTCGAAACGTCCACGGTGTAGCTGAGCGCCGCCGGGTTGAAGCCGGCGGCCTGGGCGTCCTCCGCCGTCAGCACCGTGCTGGTCGCGCCGGTGTCGACCACCGTCCGCACCGGCGTGCCGTTGACCAGGATACGCGCTTCGAAATGGCCGTTGTCGGCCTTGTCGAGCGTGACCGTGGCACGTCCATTGTCCACGCCCAGCGCCAAAGGGCTTCCCGGAACGAGGCCGGCCGTGACGCGGCTGGCAACGTCCTGCAGCTCGTAGCGATATTGGTAACCTGCGATCAGCGCCAGCACGATCGCGGCCCAGACGCCGAGATTGCGCGCCATGTCACCGAGCGGCCTGCCCGAGCGAACAAGGCTCGCGCCGATCACCGCCACCAGCACACCAACCCAGATCAGCCGGCTGAAATCGTGGTTCTCGATGCCGAAGGTTCGGCCGGCGGAATCGTTCATCATCAGCAGGATCACGGCGGCGCCGATCACCAGCATGACGATCCAGAACAGGCGGTTCATGGCCAGCCCTTCCTCACAACATGTCGCGCTCGCGCGCCATGCGGGCGCGCCGCGTTTCGCGACGGGGCCGGCGTTCGACCGTCTCCAGCCGCGCCGGCAACTCGGTCATGACCGCCCGGCGGACTTCCGGCGTCATGGTGAGCCAGCTCGCGATTTCGTCACGCGTGCGGCCGCAGCCGAAGCAGAAGCCGGTTTTCATGTCGATCGAACAGACGAGTATGCAGGGAGATTCGATGGCGGTCATGCTGTTCTCTTGCGTTCATTGCACATGGTGCAACCGCGAAGCCAATGCAAGCCCTCCGCAATGCGCCGTCAACCGGCACTTTCGCGGCATTGCGGGCGGTTGTGCCGGGCAGTGAAGGCGGCTATGCCGCTGCCTGTTCCCGCAAAGAGACCGCATCCGACATGACCGCAAAGCCTTTCGATGATTTCCGCACTCTCCTGGCGACGCTGCCGCCGGCGGACGCCGCCGCCGAAACCCGTGTCCGCATGTTGTTTGCCAAAGCCGACAAGCCGAAAGCCTCGCTGGGCCGGGT
>NZ_RZSC01000390.1:0-5492 GCF_003998155.1 Mesorhizobium sp. M1E.F.Ca.ET.063.01.1.1 | reverse complement strand
GTCCTGGCCTACCCCGCCAGCGTGCCGGGCCGCTCGTTGCTCGCGGACAATGCTGTCTGACGTCGATGCCGTTCGAAAATCGCCAGCTTGTCCGTATAGGACAGCCGCACCGTTTTGTGGCACCGTTCGCACTTGAAAGTTGTGACGCTCTTGATCCAGGAGCCTTTCTTGATCAACGCGGCGTGGCAGCGCGGACACTGAAACGTCAACGCCTTGTCGAACAGGTCATTGGCCAAACCCATTCCATCTTCCTCCAAGACGGAACCGCCGCGCAACACGGATGCCAGGGCCGGCCAATCCCGAAACGGCGAGAGCTTACCCGGGAATGTCCATTAGCATTAACTAATCATAGACCGCGCTGTCCTATTCTGAGACAGCGCGGTCTACTGCCCATTGGCCGCGCAGGCGGCTTCGACGCCCAGCACCCCTGCCACACCGTCGGAGCCGCCACTTTCACAATACCAGCAGCGGTTAAATCAACCGTTACCAGGGTCGCGCCGATGGCTCGATCCGACCGTTCGCTTTGCAGTTAACGACGGCGCGCGCGCTATTCATCCCGCCAGAAAACCCGATTTTCCCACCGGATCTCCATCGGGCGCCGGGAGCGGATTTAATGCGTTTGCTCGAATGACGACGTCGCGAACGGCGGAGGCGAACTCTCCCAGGTCGCAGCCACAGCGTAAATGCGTGACGCAGGCCTACGCCCCCTTCGCCATGTCCCTCAGCCGGAACTTCTGGATCTTCCCCGTCGAGGTCTTTGGAATTTCGGCGAACATCACGGCCTTGGGCACCTTGAAGCGGGCGAGCAGGCCGCGGCAGTGCTCGATGATCTCGGCCTCTGTTGCCGTCTTGCCGGGCTTCAGCTCGACATAGGCGACCGGCACCTCGCCCCACTTCTCGTCGGCGCGGGCGACGACGCCGCAGGAGGCGACGGAGGGATGCTTGTAGAGAGCGTCCTCGACCTCGATGGACGAGATGTTCTCGCCGCCCGAGATGATGATGTCCTTGGAACGGTCCTTGAGCTGGATGTAGCCATCAGGGTGCATGACGCCGAGATCGCCGGAATGGAACCAGCCGCCGGCGAAGGCCTCGTCGGTCGCCTTGCGGTTCTTCAGATAGCCTTTCATGACGATGTTGCCGCGGAACATGACCTCGCCGATGGTCTCGCCGTCGGCCGGCGTCTCGGCCATCGTCTCGGGGTTCATCACCGTGAGCCCTTCGAGCGAGGCATAGCGTACGCCCTGGCGCGCCTTCTTCGCCGTCCTTGGCCCCTTCCCGAGCTCGTCCCACTCGTAGTGCCATTCGTTGACGACCGCCGGCCCGTAGGTCTCGGTCAGGCCGTAGAGATGGGTGACGGCGAAGCCCGCATCGGCCATGCCGGACAGCATGGCCTCCGGTGGCGGCGCGGCGGCGGTGTTGAAGGTGACCGTCTGCGGGAACTGGCGCTTGTCCTCGTCCTTGGCGTTGATCAGCACCGACATGACGATCGGCGCGCCGCAGAGATGGGTGACACCGTGGTCGGCGATCGCATCATACATCGGCCTTGCCCGCACCCAGCGCAGGCAGACATGGGTGCCGGCCTGCACAGCGAGCGTCCATGGGAAGCACCAGCCGTTGCAGTGGAACATCGGCAGCGTCCAGAGATAGACCGCGTGCTTGGCCATGCCGGCATGGATGGTGTTGGTGTAGGCCATCAGTGCCGCGCCGCGATGGTGGTAGACGACGCCCTTCGGATTGCCTGTCGTGCCGGAAGTGTAGTTGAGCGATATGGCGTCCCATTCGTCGTCGGGCATCGACCAGGCGAAAGCCTCATCACCGCCGGCGACGAAGTCTTCGTAGTCGATCGTGCCGATCCGCTCGCCTTTCGGATAGGGCGCATCGGCGGCGTAGTCGGGATCGTCATAGTCGATGACCAATGGCTTGGCCTTGGCCAATGCCAGCGCCTCTCTGACCACGCCAGAGAATTCGCGATCGACGATCAACACCTTGCTCTCGGCATGGTCGAGCTGGAAGGCGATCACGGCGGCGTCGAGGCGGGTGTTGAGCGAATGCAGAACCGCCTTCACCATCGGCACGCCGAAATGCGCCTCCAGCATCGCCGGCGTGTTCGACAGCATCACCGTCACCGTATCGCCCTTGCCGATGCCATGCTTCGACAGCGCCGAGGCGAGCTTGAGCGAACGGTGCCAGAACTCGCGGTAGGAGATGCGCTGGCTGCCATGGATGATGGCAACATGGTCGGGATAGGTCTTGGCAGCGCGCTCAAGATAGGTGAGCGGCGTCAGTGGCTGGTGGTTGGCGGCGTTCCTGTCGAGATCCTGTTCGTAGGGATTGGCCATCCCATCCTCCCCTTAGGTCTTTTAGAGCTTTCTAGCCGCAGCTCTGCGATCACGCCATCCCCCCGAACGACCGGGAAATGCTATGATATGCGCGCCCGCTAGTGGTGGAAATCTGACGCTTGGTACCGGAGTCGAAATACCGATTTCGACCCTGAGCGGACGTTCCCTCGCAGAGATCGAAGGGGCAAGGTACCACGCTTTGGCAGGCCCATGATCCATACTATAATTGGCTCGGAGGACGAAATGGCGCGGAACCCTCGGGGGGTCCGAAGGTCGATGGGAACCAAGGGGGTCCGTCTGCCGAGGCGGGAGGAAAAGCCTCGCGCTGAGAACTAGGAGGATCAGGCCATGAAGATCGAAGGCACCACATTCGGCACCATTACGATTGACGGAAAGACCTATGAGCACGACGTGATCGTTCGCCTCTCCGGCGAAGTGGAGAAGCGGAAGAAGAAGCTGTCGAAGAAATACTACGGCACCTCGCACGTCCTCTCGAAAGACGAGGCGAAGTTTGTCTTCGAAAGAGGATGCGAGCAGCTCATTCTCGGCTCGGGCCAGATGGGCAACGTTCATCTATCGCCGGAAGCTGAGGCATATTTCGCGAAAAAGGGCTGCAACGTACTACTGCAACCCACCCCCGAGGCAATCCGTGTGTTCAACAAGTCGCATGCGAAGAAGATCGGCCTTTTTCACGTTACCTGCTGAAACGCGGATGGGCGCGATCGACACGTCGGCGGCCCGGCTCAGTTTTGCATATGCGAGCGATCTGCGGCGCCATGTTCGCGGTCGGGCTGACCAATCGGGGGCGGTCCGTCTCAGCTGCCTGAGCGCTGCTCCGTAAGGGCACCGCCCGGGAGCGCGCTCTGGCCGCTAGTGATGAAAGTCTGCGCTTGGTACCGGCACCGTAAGCCCGCATGGAGTGGTTTCCTGCCGTACGTCTCGTTGACCGGAACGAGTAACCAGCGCCGCAACCGGTGGCTGCCAAGCGTTCAACGGCGATCCGTGTCGAGAGAGCACGCGGCTGAAGTGAGGCCGACCGCGATCGGGGCGTATTCTCTAGAAGGCAGCCCCGACGCTGCCTTGTTCAGGTCTTGTAGCGCGGCATTTCCACATCGAGCCGGCGACGGATCGCCAGCCATTCGAGTTCGCCCTCATAGGCATACCAGTCGCTGGCTGCCATGTCCTGCAGGTGACGCTGCTGCTCGTTCTCGGGGATCGTCCTGATCTCCGCGCCCGCTGGCGCCGACTGCTGCACCTGGAGCTGCACGGCACAGGCCTGATCGAGATAGAAGGAGCGGAAGAAAGCCTCGCCCGCGTCGCGGCCGAAGACGAAGGCGCCATGCCAGGCCTCGACAATCGCCTTCTTGCCGCGTCCGGCCCGCAGGAGGCCAGAAAGGAAATTGTCGGTGCACTCGAACTCGTAATCCGTGTACCCGATTACATCGCCCCCACCGATCATCAGGTAAGCCTGGCTGTAAGGGCCGATACCCCCGGCCTGGGCCGAGACGCCCATGATCGCCTTGGTGTGGATGTGCATGATGCAATTCTTGTCCGGCTCTGCCTCGAAGAACAGCTTTCCGATCTCGGTGGCCGAGGGGTTCGGCTTCCCGTTCTCCGGATTGTGATTGGTGCGATCGAAGCCGACCTTGATCAAGTTCGAAGCCGTCACCTCCTCGTGCATCCAGCCATAGTGATGGGTCAGCAACGCTTCCTCGCCGGGAACGCGGATCGCATGCCATTGGTTGGTCAGGTCGGTCAGCCGGTACTTAACCAGCGCGTTGTAGATGGCGGCCAATTCGCAGCGGGCTTCCCACTCGGCGTCCGAGCAGTTGGCAGGGCGCTGGCCAGCAGGCGTCGGGGTCATGATGTTCATGGGGCGAATCCTCGTGTTGTCGATAGCCGGCAGAGTAGATGAACCGAACGGAGGTATTTGCCTTGAAATGACAAAAACTATCCACCAAACTCCCAACATGCCTCATGTCTGCCTGGTTCTCTTCCCGCGGTTCCAAATGCTGGCCTATGTGCTGGCCACCGAGACCATGCGAATTGCGAACAAGCACGCGGGCCACAAGCTGTTCACGTGGGAGTCGCGCACCGCCACCGGGGAACCGGTCACGGCATCGAACGGAGCTCTGGTCTCGCCCGATCTCACCGGCTGGGCCGGCGGCGAGGATTTCGACCTCGTGCTGCTCTGCGCGGGCTACGAACCCTTCGCGGTGCAGCCGCCCGGCCTCGGAGCTTTGCTATCGCGAGCCGACCGGTCAGGCGCGGTGCTTGGCGGGCTCGACACCGGCACGATGGTGCTGGCGAAGCTCGGATATCTCGCAGGTCATCAGGCTGTACTGCATCACGAGGCCGAGGCGGGCTTCCGTGAGTCCTGGCCCGAGATCGCGATTAGCGACAGCATCTATTGCCTGGACGGTCGCCGGTTGACCGCCGCCGGTGGCATGGCCACCGGGGATGCCATGCTGGCTTGGATAGCGCAGATCGCGTCCGCGGAGCTCGCCACTGTCACCTCAGGCGATATGGCCCATGGCGCGATCCGCACCGGGACGGAGCGGCAGCGCATACAGCGCACGTCCGATCCGGCGCTGCTGGAGATGATGGAGATCATGGCGGCCCACCTGTCCGAGCCGTTGGAGCTTCCGGAGATAGCACGGCTCTTGCGACTCAGCCCGAAACGGCTGCGGCTACGCTGTCACAAGGGGCTCGGCCCGTCGCCTTCGGACCACTATCTGCGGCTACGTCTCAACCATGCGCTCGATCTCCTGCGTAGCACGGAGATGCCGGTCACCGAAATCGCCATCGCCACCGGTTTCGGCTCGCTCGCCGGGTTTTCCAGAACGTTCCGGAAGACATTTCAGGCGACCCCGCGAAGCTTCCGCTTGGGCGCGAAGGCCTCGACCTGAGGCTGGCTACGGAAATAGCAGTTTGGGTCGGCACTCTCCTTTCGAGTTCTGGAGCGGAACGGCAGAAAGTGGGTCTGAGCGGCATTTCGCTTTGGGTACCAAGCGTTGAATTTTCACCACGTGGATTGAATCTAACACTTGGTGCCCACGTTTGACGGCGGCGATGATTCTGTCGGGGTCGGCGGTCCAGGTGAAGGGTTTGGGTTGTCGATTGTGCTCGGCGAGGAAGCGGTTGATGGCCGCC
>NZ_RZSC01000038.1:0-19094 GCF_003998155.1 Mesorhizobium sp. M1E.F.Ca.ET.063.01.1.1 | reverse complement strand
GCCGCGCCCGGCGCTGCTCGGCCTGTTCCTCTTCTTCTGCGCCGGTTTCGCCGACGGCGCGCTGGTGCCGTTCTTTCCGCTCTGGGCCAGCAGAGAGGCCGGCATTCCAGTCGGCGCGATCGGCCTGCTGTTCGGTTGCTATGCGGGCGGAGAGCTGATTGCGGCGCCGCTCATCGGCGGGATTGCCGATCGGGTCGGCCGCCGTCCGGTGCTGATTCTCTCATCGCTCGGCGTCGGATGCGGCTTCATCGCCCTATTTTTCGTCCATGGTGTTGTCGCCACTGCCGTTGTGCTCATCCTGACCGGCATATGCGAGTCGGTGCTCCATCCGACGATTCTCACCGCGATCGCCGATGTGACCGAGCCTTCCGCGCACCCGCGCTGGTTCAGCATGGCGCGTGTGAGCTCGAGCGCCGGGCAGATCCTCGGACCGGCCTGCGGCGCCCTGCTCGCGCTCATATCGCTCAGCACCGTGTTCCTCGCCGGTGGCGGCATGCTCATCCTGGGCGGCACCGTGATGCTGATAGCGCTCGCGGAGACGATCGGCAGCGGAGCTCACGCAGCCGGCGATCAGGACGACGAGGAAGAAGAAGAGGGCCTGTCGGCGCTGCTGCCGGCCTTCCGCGACGGCCGCCTGGCGAAGCTGCTCCTCTGGGTCGTGCTGTTCGAGATTTCCGGCAACTGGATCGAGGCCGTGATCCCGCTCTATGCGCAGGATGCCGACACGCTCAGCCCGTCCGGCGTCGGCACGCTGTTTGCCTATGCGGCGGCACTGACGGTCGGCCTGCAGATGCTGGTGAGCGGCTTTGCCGAGGCGCGATCCGCGCTCTGGCTGACGGTGGGCGCGGGCCTCTCGACCATTGCCGCCTTTGTCCTGCTCGCGGCGTCGCCGGCGATGCTGTCGCTGATTGCCGCGGTGAGCCTCTGCTCGGTGGCGCAGATGCTGGTCGGGCCGCTCGTGCCGACTGCCGTCAATGCACTCGCACCCGCAGCACGGCGCGCCTCCTACATGGCGGCTTCGTCGGTGGCGGTCGACCTCAAGGACTCGCTCGGACCTTCGATCGGCACCGCGCTCTATGCGCTCGCGCCGCGGCTGCCCTGGATCGCCGGCATCCCGCTGGTGGCGATCGCGTCGCTCGGCCTCGGCGTCGCGATCGGAAGAGCGCGCAACTTTTCGGGTGCAGGTTTCGATGCGGAATCCGGCGGACCCGAGAGATCAACGACCTGGTCAACAAGCCCGGCAACGGAGGAGCAATCCTGATGCCGAAGTCCGGCCTCAGCCCACCGGCTGCAGCGGGTCGCCGCCGATCTTGGAGAGTTGGATGACCGCCTGGGTGCGGCTGTCGACGCCGAGCTTCTGCAGGATGGCGGAGACATGCGCCTTGATGGTGGCTTCGGAGACGCCGAGTTCATAGGCGATCTGCTTGTTGAGCAGGCCTTCCGCCAGCATGCCGAGCACCCGCGTCTGCTGCGGCGTCAGCGCCTGCAGCCGCTTGATCAGGTCGGAGATTTCCGGATCGCGCTCGACACCGAGCTCGACCCCGGCGGGCGCGGCGATGTCGCCGGCAAGCACAGCCTGCACCGCGTTGCGTATCTCCTCCATACTGGCCGATTTGGAGATGAAGCCGGAAGCGCCCAGATCGAGCGCGCGGCGGATTGTGACGGGATCGTCGTGCGCCGACACCACCACCAGCGGCACCGACTGATGGATGCCGCGCAGCGAGATGAGACCCGACAAGCCGCTGGCGCCCGGCATCGACAGGTCGAGCAGCACCATGTCGATGTCTTCATTGGCAAGGACGAGCGCCTTGGCGCTTTCGAAATCGCCGGCCTCATGGATGGCGGCGACGTCGCCAAGGCCGGCAAGCGCCTCCTTCAGCGCGCCGCGAAACAGCGGATGATCGTCGGCAATGACGAAAGTGTAGCCCGACGGCAAATATTCCTCCCCGGATCCCATCGCTGATTATAATGCTTTTTGCGGGATCGGAACGATTATGCGGCGGCGCGGCGCATTTTCAAGCGGCAAAGGCCGCGCGGAGATTTTTCCCCAGAGCGGTCTTTTTCACGGAAACACAGAACCGCTCTGATTTTTGCGCAATTCCGGGCGGAAAACCGCTACGCACTTTCCTGGAATTGCTCTCTTTGTCGTCGCAATTCCGGACGGAAAACCACTACGCACTTTTCCTGGAATTGCTCTCTTTGTCTTGTCGCAATTCCGGACGGAAAACCGCTACCCACTTTTCCTGGAATTGCTCAGGGCATTTCAGGTCTTTTGCGGAGCGGGTTTGGCGCCACCGTCGCCGTTCTCCTTGTCCATGTCCTTGACGATGTCCATGAAGCTGCGGAAGAAGCGCTCCATGTAGCTCATCGTCTTGTTGAAATCCTCCTCGCTGGGCAGCTTGGATTCAAGCTGGGCGGAGAGCGAATTCTCGAGCTTGGCGACGCGCTCGTCGAGCGCCTTCACCGAACCTTGCAGCCGGTCGATCTCGTCCTGGAAGGCGGCGCGCTCGTCGGCCGCCATCTTGCAGACGAGCTGGCCGGAGCGCTCCTCGCAGATCGACATGGCGCCGGTCTGGGTGTCCATGCGGACATAGCCGTTGGCCGACTTTTCCAGCCGGTAACGGTCGGTCTCCTCGGAATAGGCCGACGCCGCAACCAGCGAGCAAAGCGCCGCCGAAATCACGATATGCTGCAGACGCATGTTGTTTATCCTCCATGAGCCGTTGAGCCAAGAATATGACAGGTTTGCGCCTGAAATGGGGAAGAGTTCGGAAGTACCCTTTCCCCCATGGTTCGTTCGGACTATAGCGCGACAATGTCTCAGATTATCTACAAGATCGCTCCTGAAGCCATGTGGCGCGAAGCGGAGCGGAACGGCCGCTTCACTGGAGCGCCGATCGACATTGCCGACGGCTTCATCCATTTCTCGACCGCGGCGCAGGTGCGCGAGACCGCCGCCAAGCATTTCGCCGGCCAGGCGGATCTGCTTTTGATCGCGATCGACGAAGCAAAGCTGGGCACGGCCTTGAAATACGAGGTGTCGCGCGGAGGCGCGCTGTTCCCGCACCTTTACGCTCCGCTCGACCTCGATGCCGTTCTCTGGGTTAAGCCGCTGCCGCTCGGCGCGGATGGCTCGCATCAATTTTCAGCGCTGGAGGGCGAATGAGCCTGCTCGACCGGATCGGCCAGAAACTGCTTTTCTCATTCGATCCGGAAACCGCGCATGGCATGTCGATTGCGGTACTGAGATGCGGCCTGCCGGTTGCCTCACCTCCCATGCGAGACGCGCGGCTCATGGTCAGCCTTTGCGGGCTCGATTTCCCGAACCCGCTCGGCATGGCGGCCGGCTACGACAAGAATGCCGAGGTGCCGGACGCGCTGCTCAAGCTCGGCTTCGGCTTCGCCGAGGTCGGCACGATCACGCCGCTGCCGCAGCGAGGCAACCCGAAGCCACGCATCTTCCGGCTGACCGCGGACGAAGCGGTGATCAACCGGCTGGGCTTCAACAATGAAGGCCACGCTGCCGCCGAAAAGCGCCTTGCGGCGCGCAAGGGGCGCGAGGGTATCGTCGGCGTCAACATCGGCGCGAACAAAGACAGCGCCGACCGCATCGGCGACTATGAGCGCGGGGTGGCCCGCTTCGCGCCCTACGCCAGCTACCTCACCGTCAATATCTCCTCGCCCAACACGCCGGGCCTGCGCAACATGCAGGCGCGCGAGCAGCTCGGCGAGCTCCTGTCGCGAGTGATGGCGGCACGGGCGAAAGCGGCGGCGCACCCGCCCATCTTCCTCAAGATCGCGCCGGACCTCGCCGAGGCGGAGCTGGAGGACGTCGCCGCCGAGGTCATCGAGAAAGAGATCGACGGGGTCATCGTCTCCAACACGACGCTCTCGCGGGCTGGATTGCGCAGCGCAAGTCTTGCAGGCGAAACCGGGGGGCTGTCGGGCAAACCGCTGTTCGAGCGCTCGACCGCGGTGCTCGCCCGGATGCGCAAGCTGCTCGGCCCGGAGATGGCCATCATAGGCGTCGGCGGCGTCGACTCGGCCGAAACCGCACTGGAGAAGACCCGCGCCGGCGCCGACCTGGTCCAGCTCTACACCGGCATGATCTATGCCGGCCCGGCGCTGCCTGGCCGCATCGTTGCCGGCATGGCGCGGTTTGTGGAAAGGGAAAGACTGACTTCGCTGCGTGAGCTACGCGACAGCAGAGTTGACGCCTGGGCCGCTAGATCACTTTAGGAAGCCGCTCCGAGCGGCATCTCCAAAGCGAACTCACTCAGCTGGTCGAGGACTGACTCAGCTCACCATGCAACGCCTGCAGCCGGTAGGAATTCAGGGTCTCGACCATCTTTTCCGTTGATAGACGCCAGCCCCGGGGGAGACCACCCTCAATTCTGGGTCTCCCATCAGATCGGGGCTTGGCGCTAGGTTCGAAGCGAAACCCGACCGCCTTAGATCGTCTCTGCCTGCGGATATGGAAACCCTGAACATCCTGCCAGGCAATTTTGAATGGCGTCCGAATAAGACCGCCGCCAACCGTGAACCCGCCGCCATCCAAGATTAAAAAGTGCGGCCGGATGATCAACCAGGCGAAAATCAGTGAGCACAGCCCAAAGAAGGATATGCCAAGCGAACCCGCCACAATCATTTTGAGCGCCGCGAATATTGGTTTATTCATATAATCCCGGATCAAATAAGCTCCTAGCCAAACAAAGGCTGCGCTTGGGACGAGGCATAAAAATCCTTTCGTGCGTGACCCTTTTATGATCATAGGCTCTACTTGCTGAAGCTCCCCGCTCATTGTTTCCCCCTATATGCTAGACACCCGCAACTCTAGCAATATAGAACAATCTAGCTCCCCTTTCTACAGAAACGGCTAAAATGCCGTGCGCACCCTGAGCCGCAGCACCGCGAGCAGGCTCAACCCACGCACCAGCAGGAAGACATGCAGTGCCGCCCACAGGCCGCTGTTGCCGAAGGCCGGCGCCAGCGTGATGAGCGCGGCGCTGAAGGCGAGGAACGACACGAGCATCATGTTGCGCATGTCGCGCGACCAGGTGGCGCCGATGAAGACGCCGTCCATCTGGAACGCCAGCACGCCGCTCAGCGCCGTGAAGGCGGCCCAGGGCAGATAGGTGTCGGCGACCGCGCGGACCTCCGGCGCCGTGGTCACCAGCGCCACCAGGCTGGCACCGGCGGTCAGCAGAACAAGGCTGGCGGCGCCAGCGAGACCGAAACCCCAGATCAAGGTCAGCCGCACGGCCTGACGGAAGGGCGTCGCCGCATGCGCGCCGATGGCGCGGCCGGCAAGCTGCTCCGCGGCGGTGGCAAAACCGTCGAGGAAATAGCCGGCGACGAGGAAGAAGTTCATCAGCACGGCGTTGGCGGCGAGCGTCACCGTGCCGAACTGCGCGCCCTGCCTGGTGAACAACGCGAAGGCGGCGAGCAGCGAGAAGGAGCGGATCATGATGTCGCGGTTGAGCGACAGCATGCGCCTGTAGGCCGGCAGGTCGAGGATGCGCCGGCGCGACGGCCGCTCCAGCTTGCGGAACCGCGCAAGCACGATGGCAAGGCCGAGCAGCATCGCCAGGAACTCGCCGGTGACGGTCGCCCAGGCAACACCGGCGACGCCCCAGCCGAGCTCCAGGCCGAGCAGGAAACAAAGCAGGATGTTGATGCCGTTGAGCACCGCCTGCAGCATCAACCCCAGCCCGCCTTCGCCGCGCCCCAGCACGTAGCCCAGTATGGCGTAGTTGACGAGCGAGAAGGGCGCGGCGAGCAGCCTGATGCGGATATAGACCGACATCGCGGCACTGACGCGCGGCTCGGCGCCCATGAACCACTGGCCGGCCACGGCAAAGAGCGGCGCAAGTGCCGCAAGCACGACGCCGGCGACGACCGCGATCAGCACGGCCCGCCAGAGCACCGCCTGCTCCTCCAACGGATCGCCGCGCCCGAAGGCCTGTGCAACAAGGCCGGTGGTGCCGGAGCGCAGGAAGTTGAAGGTGGTGAACACGACGTCGAAGACCAGCGCTCCCGCCGCCAAGCCGCCGAGAAGGGCCGCGTCGCCGAACTGCCCGACCACCGCGGTATCGACGATGCCGAGCAGTGGCGTCGTCAGATAGGCGAGCGTCATCGGCCCGGCAATCGCCAGCACCGATCGGTTGGTGACGATGAAGGATCTGGCGTTGATCTGGGTCGCGCCCTTGTCCAAGGACTGCTGCCTCGCTCGTTGCGGCTTGATCGCACGGCCGATGTGCCCCAGTTTGCGGCTGCCGTGCAATCGCCATCCAGCGGCGGTCAACCGAATTCCCGGACTGGCGCAGGAAGACTGGCGCAGGCCGCCCTCATCATGCCCTTGCAGATCGTCCACCATCCCGACTACGACGCCGGCTTTGCCGTCAACCACCGGTTTCCGATGAGCAAATATCCGCTGCTCATGGAAGCTTTGCGGAACTGTGGGCTGGCCGTGCAGGACGCGCTTTCGACGCCGGAGCCGGCGCCGCCGGCATGGCTGAAGCTGGCGCATGCTGAAGACTATGTCGACCAGGTGCTGGCTTGCGAAGTGCCGGAAAAGATCGAGCGCGAGATCGGTTTTCCGGTCGGGCAGCGCGTTTCGCTCAGGGCACAGCTTGCCACCGCCGGCACGGTGCTGGCCGCAAGGCTGGCGCTGAGACACGGCATAGCCTGCAACGCCGCCGGCGGCAGCCATCACGCCCGGCGCATGCAAGGCGCCGGCTTCTGCACTTTCAACGACGTAGCCGTCGCGTCGCTGGCGCTGCTTGCGGAGCGCGCCGTCGAAAACATCCTGATCGTCGATCTCGACGTGCACCAGGGCGACGGCACGGCGGACATCCTGAAGGATGAACCCCGCGCCTTCACCTTTTCCATGCATGGCGAGCGCAACTATCCGCTGCGCAAGATCGCCTCCGACCTCGATGTCGCCTTGCCCGACGGCACCGGCGATGCCGCCTATCTCGATCGGCTCGGCGCCATCCTGCCGGAACTATCGGAAGCAAGGCGCTGGGATATCGTCTTCTACAATGCCGGCGTGGATGTCCATGCCGAGGACAGGCTTGGCCGGCTGGCGCTCTCCGACCAAGGCCTGCGTGCCCGGGACGAGATGGTGATCGCCCATTTCAAGGCCCGCGGCATTCCGCTGTGCGGGGTCATCGGCGGCGGCTATTCGACCGATGTGCCGGCCCTTGCCGCGCGTCACGCCATCCTGTTCGAGGCCGCGGCCCGCTACGCCTGAGTATCAATTGGAGCATGATCTTTTCCGGGCCGGGGTCAGCGAAACAAAAACCGGCAACCACTTTTCGCTTCGCGGTCCTTCGGTTCGGGATCACGCTTTATTTTCGATAGCTGGCGATCCTGAGCAGGATGAAGACCGGCACGACGATCGCGGCACCGAGCAGGATATAGCCCAGGAAGCGGTCGATGGCGTGGAAGCCGAGATTCCACAAATCGATGAAGAACTGGCGGATGCCGTAGAAGACGTCCATCGGCGACCAGCCGAAGGCGTGCATGACGAGGCCGACGAGGAAGGAAACCACCAGCAGCTTCACGAGCACCCTGAGTAGCGTATCGCCGAGGAAGCGTGTCAGTGCGGACAAGGCCGTTCTCCGGGTTCAAGCTGCCCCGATTCGGCAGCGCGACTTCAGAAATACGCACTCGGTCGTGCGGCATCAAGCAGAGCGGCCGCGGATGCAGCTTTGCCGATTGCTTGAGGCCCCGCCGTCATGGTAACGAGGCTGCTGCGCGGGTATGATGTAATGGTAGCTTGTCAGCTTCCCAAGCTGAACGCGCGGGTTCGATTCCCGCTACCCGCTCCATGCCACACAACAATGCCGGCGCACCCGCCGCGATCAGAGCAGAGTGTCCTTCAGCGGCTGGAGGCGAACGCGATTGTCGTGGCTTGTGCCAGAGTCCCGCATGGGGGGAGATGCTTTGCGGCCTCGTCGGCTTCCATCCGCACGATGGTGCGCGACAGGCCGCCGTGCTCTCCGATCCACTGCCGCACCCAGTCGGGATATTGCGAGATCAGGTAATCGGCGGCGACTGCGTTCTGCTCAGCGCCTACGCCATAGGGCAGGTGGAAACCGAAGGAGGCGCGCGGGGTGACGCAGAGCCGGTCGGCAGGCAGGGACAAATAGAGCGTGCAGGCGCTGTCGCACGCGCCGTCGAAGGCCACCGGCTCGTCGGCGGCTCGCAGTTTGGCAACGTGCAAGGCGAAAACTATGATCTGGCCGCCGGGACTGCCGCGCACCGTCTCCGCATCCGCGGGCAGCGTTGTCAGCAAAGCGGCGAATAAAGCTATCGCCCTGGCTATCAATCTCCACCCAATCCGCTGAGGATCGGCGTACATCTTGTTGGCCTCGCTCATCCAGCGAGACCAAGGCTAACATCGAGATGGTTAACAACAGGCAGCTTTGAAAACATCGAACTTCCAGGTCCGCCCACTGCCCGCTCTCTCTCAACAGCAGGGTTTCTGGAAAATCAAGGCGCTTTTCGACCGCATTCCGAAAGGAGCCATCACGTTCATCGAAAGCGTGAAACAAGCGCATGTCGCCGCAAGCATGACGGACTGGGCTGCCGCAGGAGAACAATCGCGCGATTATGGTGAAACGGAAGCCGGCCACCTTGCGATGGCCGGCTGTTGAGTTGGTGAGACAATTCCAGGAAACAGCGATTTCCCGTCCGGAATTGCCTGGAACTGCTTGGAGCGGATCAGCGCCTCTTTCAAAAGGCTGAACCGCTATGGCCCCCTAGAGCCAGATGCCGATCCAGACGCGTTCACGCCAGCAGCGGCGACGCCAATAGCCATGGCGCCAATAGCGGCGGCAAACCCGTCTCCACACGCGCCGCCGCCTGCGGCGACGACGGCCGTAATACCCATGATGCCAATAACGATGGTAAACCTGCTCCAGTTCGGCTTTATCCTCCCCGTCCTCGAAGACGGTTGGATCCGGCTTGTCGAGCTCATCTAGGATTCCGTTGCCGCCCGGAATACCGGCGACTGCCTTGCTTGGTCCGGCGAGGCTTGCAAGTGCTGCTGCCCCCGCAACGCCAAGCATTCCAGTCAGAAACAACCGACGTTCCATCAAAACCTCCCGAGCTGTTGAGCATCGACAACTCACCCCTCACCCGGAACAGGCTCCAGCGCGCTGCCGATCGGTTTGAACGCGCAGGTAGCATTCTCGTTCCCTATCCCACTTCGCGCAGGATGAAGTCGTGCAGCATCTTGGCCGCCGGCGAGAGCACGCGGTTCTTGACCGTTATCAGGCTGTAGGGCCTGACTTCGATGTCGAACTCGGTCTGGACGACGTCGATTGCGCCGGCCAGTCCGTCGGCGCTCTGGATGAACTTGGCCACCTGGACCGAAACCGGGGCGATGGCATCGGACTGCGCCACCATCACCAGCGTCAAGAGCAGCGAGGAGGTGTTGAGGATGCGGTCGGGAAGCGGGATGTTGCGGTTCAGGAAATTGCTTTCCATCGCCTGGCGCAGCGGCGAGCCGCCGGACTGGAACACCCAGTCATAGGCGGCCGTCTCCTCGAGACCGACCATCTTGCCGCTGGCAAGCGGATGGCCCCTGCGCACGATCAGGCAGGCCTTCTCGATGCCGATGACGCGCGATTCGAACAGCCGCGGATTGAGGTCGTCTGGAATGCGGGCGATGATGAAGTCGTGGCGGGAGGCGATCAACTCGCGGGCGAGCACGTTCGACGTCTCGACCTGCATGGTGATCTCGATGCGCGGGTAGAGGCGACGAATCTCGCGAATCGCCGGCACGGCCAGTTCGATTGCCGGCGCGGTCACGGCGCCGAGGAACACCGAGCCGCCCTTGCCGGCCTTGAGCTCCAAAATCTCGCGGTCCGCTTCGCGCATCTCGAGCAGGATCGAGCGGGCGCGCCGGGCGAGCGCTTGGCCGTAAGGGGTCAGCGTCACGCCGCGCGGCAGCCGCTCGCACAACTTGACCGCGAGCACCGCCTCCATCTCGGCGATCATGCGCGAGGCGGCCGGCTGGGAGATGTTCATGACCTGGGCGGCGGCGCTCACCCGTCCGTGATCGTCAAGGGCGGCGATCATGCGCATATGGCGCAGGCTCAGGCCGCTGCGCAGGAGCGGCTCACCGTCTCCCGGGATCTTCTCGTAAGTTACTGAAATCGCATCAGGATCGCGTAACGCTGCCATGGATCTTCCAGCCTTTTCGCCAGCTTCCTGCCGCATGCTAAACCATACCGGTTTCGGTATAGCAACCACCAAAGATCGCATTTGACAGTTATGTCAAAGGAACCCACCCTTCGCGCGTTCCGAGGCGCAACGGTCGGCAACGAGCAAAATCGTATCGATTGAAACTGCGTCGCGGGGCCGATTGGGAGGATACCGGAGATCGATAAAGCCGACAGAGGCGCGACCGCGCTCCTGCTCGGCTGCGCGGCCCGCGAAGCCCCGAGGTGTCGCGTCCATCAACCAGGGAGAGTAATGTGAAGATCATCAAGACACTGGCCGCCGTCGCGGCCCTTGGCGTCGCTGCCATGACCTATTCGGCACACGCCGCCGACAAGGGTCTCGTCGGCGTGCTGATGCCGACCAAGACCTCGCAGCGCTGGATCAACGACGGCGACGCCGTCAAGTCCCAGCTCGAAGCGCTCGGCTACACGGTCGACCTGCAGTATGCGCAGGACGACATTCCGAACCAGCTCAGCCAGCTGGAAAATGAAATCACCAAGGGCCCGAAGGCGCTGATCATCGCCTCGATCGACGGCACCACCATGGCCGATGCGCTGCAGAAGGCCAATGATGCCGGCGTGGTTACCGTCGCCTATGACCGCCTGATCAAGAAGACCCCGAACGTCGACTACTACACCACCTTCGACAATTTCGGCGTCGGCGTGATCCAGGCGAATTCCCTGGTCAAGGGCCTCAAGGAGCGCTTCCCGAACACCAAGCCATGGAACGTCGAACTGTTCGGCGGCTCGCCCGACGACAACAACGCCTTCTTCTTCTACAACGGCGCGATGTCCGTCCTGCAGCCGCTGATCGACGACGGCTCGATCAAGATCAAGTCCGGCCAGATGGGCATGGACAAGGTCGGCACGCTGCGCTGGCTCGCCGCCACCGCGCAGGCCCGCATGGACAACCTGCTCTCGGCCAAGTACTCGGACGGCAGCCGCGTCGATGGCGTTCTGTCGCCCTATGACGGCCTGTCGCGCGGCATCACGGCCTCGCTGCGCGCCGTCGGTTACGGCACGGACGCACAGCCCTGGCCGATCGTGACCGGCCAGGACGCAGAGACCGCCTCGGTCAAGCTGATCATCTCGGGCGAGCAGTATTCGACGGTGTTCAAGGACACCCGCGAGCTGGCCAAGGCCACCGTGCAGCTGGTCGACAAGGTGCTCTCCGGCGGCAAGCCCGACGGCCTCGACGACAAGACCTACAACAACGACGTCAAGGTCGTTCCCTCGATCCTGTTGACGCCGCATGACGTCGACAAGTCGAACTACCAGGCGCAGGTCGTCGACTCCGGCTACATCAAGGCCGACGAGCTGAAGTAATCCGGCTTGGAAAACGAGGGGTCCTGCGCGACGCAGGGCCCCTTTTCGTTCAGAAGCGACCCCGGTATTGTTTTTGCCGGCTTCTGCAGTGCCATGCGCCGTCGCGGCGCGGACAAGGCTGCAGTATGTTGATTTCGCGCATGATGCTTTCCAAAGGGAAGGCATGCGCCAGGGAGTGGAATTCCTGATGGCCTCGACGATTTTGGAGATGCGCGACATCACCAAGACGTTCCCCGGCGTGAAGGCGCTGTCGAACGTCACCCTCAGCGTCGAAGAAGGAGAAATCCACGCCATCGTCGGCGAGAACGGCGCCGGCAAATCAACGCTGATGAAGGTGCTGTCGGGCGTCTATCCGTCCGGAACCTATGAGGGCGAAATCATTTTCCGCGGCCAGGAATGCCACTTCAAGGGCATCCATGACAGCGAGCATATCGGCATCGTCATCATCCACCAGGAGCTTGCCCTGGTGCCGATGCTGTCGATCGCGGAAAACATCTTCCTCGGCAACGAACACGCCACCTACGGCGTCATCGACTGGAACGCCAACGAGAAGCGAACCGGCGCCCTGCTCAAAAAGGTGGGCCTCAAGGAAGATCCCAAGACCCTGATCACCAATATCGGCGTCGGCAAGCAGCAGCTGGTCGAGATCGCCAAGGCGCTGAGCAAGGAAGTGAAGCTCCTGATCCTCGACGAGCCGACCGCCTCGCTCAGCGAGAAGGACAGCCAGGCGCTGCTCGACCTCCTGCTCGAGTTCAAGCGGCAGGGCATGACCTCGATCCTGATCTCCCACAAGCTCAACGAGGTGAACCGCGTCGCCGACAAGGTCACGGTGATCCGCGACGGGCGCACCATCGAGACCCTGCCCAGGAACGACATCAGCGAAGACCGCATCATCACCTCGATGGTCGGTCGGTCGCTCGACGACCGCTACCCGCCGCGCGAGCCGAACATCGGTGAGGTGGTCTTCGAGGTCAAGGACTGGTCGGTCTTCCACCCGATCCATGCCGAGCGGCAGGTGATCAAGAACGTCAACCTCAATGTGCGCAAGGGCGAGGTGGTCGGCATCGCCGGATTGATGGGCGCCGGCCGAACCGAATTCGCGATGAGCCTGTTCGGGCGCTCCTACGGCCGGCATATCACCGGCGAGGTCCTGCACCGAGGCAAGCCCGTCGATCTTTCGACGGTGAGCAAGGCGGTGGCAAATGGCATCGCCTATGTCACCGAGGACCGCAAGACCTACGGCCTCAACCTCATCGATCATATCAAGCACAATGTGACGCTCGCCAACCTTGGCGGCGTTTCGAGCCGCGGCGTCATCGACGACATGCGCGAAATGAGCGTGGCCAACGACTATCGCAAGAAGACCAACATCCGCGCCTCCAGCGTCTACCAACTGACCGGCAATCTCTCGGGCGGCAACCAGCAGAAGGTGGTGCTGTCGAAATGGCTGTTCGCCGACCCGGAGCTGCTGATCCTCGACGAGCCGACGCGCGGCATCGACGTCGGCGCCAAGTACGAAATCTATACGATCATCGCCCGCCTCGCCGCCGAGGGCAAAGCGATCATCGTCATCTCGTCGGAAATGCCGGAATTGCTCGGCATCACCGACCGCATCTATGTCATGAACGAAGGGCGCATCGTCGGCGAAATGGCGGCAAGTGACGCCAGCCAGGAAAAGATCATGCGAGCCATCGTTCGCGGAGAAGGAAAAAAAGCATCATGAGCACAGAAAGCGCTCCCGCACCGCAGACCGGCGCTGCCGAAGACGTCAAGCAGGGTCCGCGCGTCGCCGTCTCGGCGCTGACGACGAACCTGCGCGAATACGGCCTGATCATCGCGCTGATCGTCATCATGCTGTTCTTCCAGTACACGACCTCGGGAACGCTGTTCAAACCGGTCAACCTCAGCAACCTGGTGCAGCAGAACTCGTTCATCATCGTGATGGCGCTGGGGATGCTTTTGGTCATCGTTTCCGGCCATATCGACCTCAGCGTCGGGTCGGTGGCGGGCTTCATCGGCGCGCTGGCGGCGATGATGATGGTCATCTGGCCGCTCGGAATATTCAGCAACCCGCTCGTGGTCTCGATCGTGTGCCTGATCGTGGGCGCCCTCATAGGCGCGGCGCAAGGCTATTGGATCGCCTATCACCGGATACCGAGCTTCATCGTGACGCTGGCGGGCATGCTGATCTTCCGCGGCATCTGCCAGGCGCTGCTGGGCGGCGGCTCGTCGGTCGGACCGCTTCCGGACGGCTTCAAAGCGCTGAGCTCGGGCTTCATTCCGGACGTGATCGGGCCGCTGACGCTGATCCCGCCGACGGTGAATGCCGCCGGCAAGACCATCGTCGGCAGCGGGCTTACGCTGCACATGACGACGATCGTGCTCGGCCTCATCGCCGTTCTGGCCTATGCCTATTTCGGGCTGAGGGCCCGCCGCAAGCGTGAGCGTCATGGCTACGAGGCCGAGCCCTTCCCGCTGTTCGTCATCAAGACGCTGGTCGGCAGCGCATTGGCGCTGTTCCTGGTCGTCCAGTTCGCCAGCTACAGGGGCCTGCCGGTGGTGCTGCTGGTGATGGGCGTGCTCATCTCGCTGTTCGTCTTCGTCACCAAGCGCATGACCATCGGCCGCCGCATCTATGCGATGGGCGGCAATGCCAAGGCGGCACAACTTTCGGGCATCAACACCGAAAGGCTGACGCTGCTGGTCTTCATCAACATGGGCGTGCTGTCGGCGCTCGGCGGCCTGATCATCGCGGCGCGCCTCGGCCAGGCCGTGCCGGCCGCCGGCCTCGGCAGCGAGCTCGACGTGATCGCGGCCGTCTTCATCGGCGGCGCCTCGGCGATGGGCGGCGTCGGGCAGGTGATCGGCGCCGTGGTCGGCGGCTTCATCATGGGCGTGATGAACAACGGCATGTCGATCATGGGCGTCAATGTCGACTGGCAGCAGGTGGTCAAGGGCCTGGTGCTGCTCGGCGCCGTCATCTTCGACGTCTACAACAAGAACAAGGCTTAAGGCCGGGAGCGAGGATTTAGGAGGCATACGGGTTCTAGATCGCGGAGCTGCCGGCAACCCGTCGGCGTCAGAAGTCCTCTGAAGGACCACACTCGCGAGCGCAATCCGGACGAAGAGTTTCAACCGTGGCACGGATCGGTTCCGGGCCGCGCCGGTCAGGGTTTGCCCATCGGCAGCCGGGCCAAGACAAAAGAGAGAGGGCTCATCATGCTGATTTCCCAGATCCTCGACGACGCCGAGACGATCCGCGTCGTTGCCCGCAGCGGCGGCAAGACCCGGGTCATCAACGGCGCGCGCAGCGTCTATTCGCTGGCGATGGAGGCGGCGCGCACCGGCACCGGCCTCGTAGCGCTGATCGAGCGCAAGGGCTACGGCGAGACGGTCGACCTCGACGCCGCCTACAAGAAGGGACGCCTGGTATCGCCGATCAACCATCCCGATCCCGCGCATCTCCACCTTACCGGGACCGGACTGACGCATCTCGGTTCCGCCGCGACGCGCGATTCCATGCACAAGAAGCTCAGCGACGGCGAAGAGCAGCTTACCGATTCCATGAAGATGTTCCGCATGGGGCTGGAAGGCGGCAAGCCGCCAAAGGGCGAGATCGGCGTGCAGCCGGAATGGTTCTACAAGGGCAACGGCACCATGGCGATTGCGCCCGGCGCCGCGCTGATGTCGCCCTCCTTCGCGCAAGACGCCGGCGAGGAGCCCGAGATCGCCGGCATCTATGTCATCGGCGACGACGGCGCGCCGTTCCGCGTCGGCTTCACGCTATCGAACGAGTTTTCCGACCACGTGACCGAGCGGGTGAACTATCTGTTCCTCGCCCATTCCAAGCTGCGCAATGCCTCGTTCGGACCGGAAATCCTGATCGGCGACCTGCCGGCCGACATCCGGGGCGCATCGCGCATCTGGCGCGGCGGCAAGCTGCTTTGGGAAAAGCCGTTCCTGTCGGGCGAGGCGAACATGTCGCACACCATCGCCAATCTCGAGCACCATCATTTCAAGTACTCGGCCTTCCGCCAGCCCGGCGACGTGCATGTGCACATGTTCGGCACCGCGACGCTGTCCTTCGCCGACGGCATCAGGACAGAGGCCGGCGACGTGTTCGAGATCGAGGCCAAGGATTTCGGCCTGCCGCTGCGCAACCCGCTCGAGATCGAAAAGCCGGTGAAGGTGTCGGTGAAGGCGTTGTGAGGGGCGGCTTTCCCTTCTCCCCTTGTGGGCTAGCGTGCGCACACATTTGCTTCGGGCTCATTTTTGCGAGGCCAGAACGAAGCCGTCTGTGATGGCGTTGAAGCGTCTGAGGCCGTGGGTGAAGGTGATGGGCCCTGGCGGGCGTTCCTTTTCGTAGCCGTTCCAGCCTCCGAGCCTGGCGATACACCAGGCGGCCCAGGCGAGCGTGTGCGTGGGGTGCGGGTTCTTCTGCTTTTGGGTCTTGCCTTCAAGCTTGGCGATGAGCACTTCCAGGACGGTGATCTCGGTGGGATCGAAGAGGTGTGCGGCCTGGAAGCGCTGGCCCGGCGAACCACGCCCGTGTACGAGTTGCATGACCTTGGTGGCGACGACCAGAGCGGTGGCGGCCAGACGTTCGAGTGCATCGCCGTCGGCGATGAGACTTTCCTCCAGATCGATGGCCTGCGACTTCACGGTCCGAAACAGCTGTTCGACGCTCCAACGCGAGCGATACAGGTCGACGATGCGGCAGGCATCGGCGAGCGTTTCGACGCTGTGGGTGGTCAACAGCCGCCAGATCACTGCGTCCTTGGCCGAAGGTGGATCGATCTCACGCACTTCCACCATGTTGAGCGTGAGTTCGCGCGGATCGCGGCTGTCGGCGCCAAGGCGGGGCTGGCGCAAGCTCACCGCGGTGAAGCGAACGGCCAGTTCGACGGTGCGGGCCGGCCGGCCGGGTCGGGCCTGCAGTTCGAAGGCAATGCGGCCGGCTTCCGGCGTCTTGGCGATCGCGCCGAACAGGCGCTCGCCCCGCGTGCCCAAGGCCCGATCCCGTACAGCGCGGATGAGCACATGGGTGCGCTCGTCGGGCAGCCTTGCAAACACTTCGTAGATGTCGGCCTCGCGGTCGCCGATCACCGTCATCTGCGGCGCGTCGGTCAGCGCCTGGCATGCCGCCTTGGCGGTGCCGATCCACTTGTGGCTTTCCTTGGCTTCGATCGGCAGCGCCTGGTAGTCATCCGCCTTCTCTGCCTCGCGCCGCCAGATCGTGGCGCCTGCAAGGCCAAGGACCGAGCCGTCCACGGCATCCACGGCCAACGCCGGATGCACGAACAGCCCGATATCCGTGCCATTGCCGACACGACCGAGGCCGCGCTTGCGCGAAGCCTTGGCTTCATAGTTGATCTCGCTGCTGTCCTCGATGATCAGCACGTGGCGGCCGGCGGCCAGTTCGGCGGTTCGCGCCGCCGCCGTGCGGATGCTCTCTTGCGTGCTCACGTGGCGATTGCGAAACAGGCGTGTGAATGCGACCTTCTCGGCGCGCGTGTCGGCCAGCCGGCGCATGCCCGTGCTGACACGCGCAAACATGCGCTCCAGAACCATGCTCCCCTTTTTTGCAGGCGCAGGTCGCCGAAGTAGCCAAGCAACGAAGCCATCGTCGAAACCTCCAGAATCAACAATGGCGGCTACAGAATCACATACAATTCAACCGCTTCAAGCCATTTTCCGACGGCGCCTCTTCACGCTTGACCACAGCACGAAGCAAATGTGTGCGCACGCTAGCCCCTTGTGGGAGAAGGTGTCGCCGAAGGCGACGGATGAGGGGTGTTCCAGGGAAAGCCGACGTCTCACTCCGCTGGAGCACCCCTCATCCGTCTCGGCGCTACGCGCCGATCCACCTTCCCCCACAAGGGGGGAAGGGGGTGTTGCTCCGCCTGCCTTCAAGCGGCCTTCGCCGTCGGTTTGGCCGACTTGACGTGGGTCACGCTGCGGCGTCCGTCGACGCTGATCGGCACATCGCCGTCGACGGTGGCGCGGCGCACGATCCGGTGCTGGTCGCCATAGTCGTTCACCGCATAATGCTGGGTGGCTCGATTGTCCCAGATCGCGACGTCGCCGGCCTGCCAGTGCCACCGCACGGTATTTTCGGGCGTGGTCACATAGGTCTGGAACAGCTCGTAGAGTTTTGCGGAGTCGCTCTTCGACAGGCCGACGAAGCGCTGGACGAAGTTGCCCAACAGCAGCGAGCGCTCGCCGGTTTCCGGATGCACGCGCACGACCGGGTGTTCGGTTTCGTAGACGGTCGAGGTGAAGACCTCTTCGAAGTGCTTCCTTTCCTCGGCGGTGGCGCGGGGACGCACGGCGGCGTAGTCGTAGGCATTGCTGTGAATGGCCCAGAGGTTGTCCGCCAACAGTTTCAGCGGCGCCGGCAGGCTTTCATACGCGGCGTGCGTGTTGGACCAGATGGTGTCACCACCGGCCGCGGGAATGACGACGCCGCGAAGCACGGAGAATTTTGGATAGGCATCCACGAATGTGACGTCCGTGTGCCATTGGTCGGCGCGGCCGCCGCCGCGGCTCGAATCCAGGTTGAGAATCGAAGCGGTACCCGCCACCGGTCCCTGCGTGGGGTGAGGAACGAGATCGCCGAGCCGCCGCGCGAACAGTTCATGCTCCGAATCGTCGAGATGCTCCTGGCCGCGGAAGAAGACGACCTTGTGCTGCAAAAGAAGCTGGTTGATCGACGCGATGGTGGCATCCGGCAGGCTTCCGCCGAGGCGGATGCCCCTGATTTCCGCTCCCACGCGCGCGGTCAGCGGAACGACATCGGACGCGGGAATGATCTGGTCGACAAGGACTGGGTTGCTCATGGGACTCTCCTTGGTTGCTCTTGGGGAAAGGTCGGGCCGCGGGATCAATCACTGGGACCAGTACTGCCAGGCCCAATAGAAGCTTTCGTCACGCGGCGGCAGGCGATCGCGTTCGCCGGCAAGCAGCACCGGCGTCGGCGATTTCGGTTCGTCCTCCGGTCGCCTGTCTTCCAACTGCTTGTCGCTCGGCGGCAGGCGCAACAGCCAGGTGCCGAGATGGGCGAAAAGCACCGCGGTGGAATGGGTCATCGTCATTCTCCTCGTTCCGGTCATTCCCGCCCCGCCCAGGGCACCAGCGCGCGCTCGATCCTGCGGATGACGAACTCCAGCGCGAAGGCGATCGTCGCGATCACCAGGATGCCCATCACCACCACGTCGGTGACCAGGAACTGCGCCGCCGACTGGATCATGAAGCCCAGCCCGCGCGTCGCCGCCACCAGCTCGGCCGCCACCAGCGTCGACCAGCCGGCGCCGAGCGCGATGCGCAGGCCGGTGAGGATCGAGGGCAGCGCGCTGGGCAGCACGACATGGCGGATAACCTGTCCGCGCGTCGCGCCCAGCGAACGCGCCGCGTCGATGCGCTCGCGCGAGACGCCGCGCACGCCGGCGGCGGTCGACAGCGCCACCGGCGCCAGCATGGCGATGGCGATGACCAGGATCTTCGACGGCTCGCCGATGCCGAACCAGATGACGA
>NZ_RZSC01000389.1:0-5493 GCF_003998155.1 Mesorhizobium sp. M1E.F.Ca.ET.063.01.1.1 | reverse complement strand
CAAAAAACTGGTCCGCCGCAGTGCCCTTCAACCCCGACCAGACGGCACTGCGGCGGACAGCAACTCAGGGGGAAAACTGTAACCTATGTATCCGGTTCAAAGTGTTACCCATCTATCGGCTGGACAGATCCTGCAGCGCCGCGATCCTTCGCGCCCCCCTCTGCCCTGCCGGGCATCGCCCCACAAGGGGGGAGATCGCAGCTCCGGCGACGGCGACAATTGACAGCGCCGGTCCTCCTCCTCCATACAAGCCGCGTTAAGTTCTCAGGGCGGGGTGAAAGTCCCCACCGGCGGTAAGGGTTTCGACCCAAGCCCGCGAGCGCCTTCCGGAAACGGGAGGGTCAGCAGATCCGGTGTAATTCCGGAGCCGACGGTTACAGTCCGGATGGAAGAGAACGTACGCAAGGACGGCCCGCTGGCGCGGGCCGGTTTTTGCGTCGTGCGTCCTGATTCTGGTTCGAAACGGAAGGAAGGACCCATGAATCAGCATTTCCCCAAAGATCAACAGACCCGCCGCGTTGCCGTCATCAGAGCGCGCTGGCATGCCGATATCGTCGACCAGTGCGTGACGGCCTTCGAGGCGGAGCTTGCCGCGCTCGGTGGTTTCAGCGTCGACATCTTCGACGTGCCTGGCGCCTACGAGATCCCGCTGCACGCCAAGACGCTCGCCGAAACCGGCCGCTATGCCGCGATCCTCGGCACCGGCTTCGTCGTCAATGGCGGCATCTACCGGCACGATTTCGTCGCCAGCGCCGTCATCGACGGCATGATGACCGTGCAGCTTGCAACCGGCGTTCCGGTGCTTTCCGCCGTGCTCACGCCGCACAATTTTCACGATAGCGCCGAGCATCACCGCTTCTTCCACGAGCATTTCGAGGTCAAGGGCATGGAAGCGGCGAGAGCCTGCGTCGAAATCCTCGCCGCACGCGCACGCATCGCCGCCTGAGCCCGACCGGTGCGCCAGAACTAAACCGATTTGGATTTCAGGGCCGCAACGAGAGTGGTTGCGGTCCGTCGGAAATCCGGCCAGAAGCAAGTGGTTGGGCCTGGCCTGACCATTGGTAAATCCCGCCTGCAACCAAATACAGGAGACTATTGGGTGGCTCGCATCACACTGAGACAATTGCTCGACCATGCCGCCGAACACGGCTATGGCGTGCCTGCCTTCAACATGAACAACATGGAACAGGGGCTCGCCATCATGGAGGCGGCCGAGGAGACCAAGTCGCCGGTCATCCTGCAGGCCAGCCGTGGCGCCCGCGCCTACGCCAATGACGTGGTGCTGGCCAAGCTGATCGACGCGCTGGTCGAAATCCACCCCGACATTCCGGTCTGCATGCATCTCGACCACGGCAACAACGAAGCGACCTGCGTTACCGCGATCCAGTACGGCTTCACCTCGGTGATGATGGACGGCTCGCTGAAGGAAGACGGCAAGTCGCCGGCCGACTATGCCTATAATTCCGGCATCACCCGGCGCGTCGTCGACATGGCGCATTGGGGCGGCGTCTCGGTGGAAGGCGAGATCGGCGTGCTCGGCTCGCTGGAAAGCGGCGGCGGCGAGCAGGAAGACGGCCACGGCGTCGAAGGCGCGATCAGCCACGACCAGTTGCTCACCGACCCGGTGCAGGCCGAGCAATTCGTGCGCGACACCCATGTCGACGCGCTGGCGGTGGCCATGGGCACCAGCCACGGCGCCTATAAATTCTCACGCAAGCCGGACGGCGCGGTGTTGGCGATGAATGTGATCGAAGAGATCCACCGCCGTCTGCCCAACATGCATCTCGTCATGCACGGCTCGTCCTCCGTGCCGGAGGAGTTGCAGGAGATCATCAACAAGTATGGCGGCCAGATGAAGCCGACCTGGGGCGTGCCGGTGGAAGAGATCCAGCGCGGCATCAAGCATGGCGTGCGCAAGATCAACATCGACACCGACAACCGCATGGCGCTGACCGGCGCGATCCGTAAGGTGCTGACCGAGAACCCTAGCGAGTTCGATCCGCGCAAATATCTGACGCCGGCCATGGCGGCGATGAAGAAGCTCTGCAAGGAGCGCTTCGAGCAGTTCGGCACCGCCGGCAACGCGCCGAAGATCAAGCCGATCCCGCTGTCGGATATGGCCAAGCGCTACAAGTCGGGCAGCCTCGACCCGAAATTCGGCTGAAAGCCGGGAATTTTGCCGGCCGCGTTATGGCCGGTCGACGGCGGGAGTGCTTGCCGCTCCCGCCGGCATTGCCGCCAAGTTCGGCGGAACTTCATGCCAGCAGATCGGTTCCTGTTCCGACACCTCCCGTGCCACCCGCAGGGGAAGGAGCAGATCATGAGCAAGGACCGCGACAGGCAAGGCCCGGTCTTTTCCGGCCAGGATGCGCGGCAGGGCGAAATCATCCTGCGCACGCGCGCAAGGCGCATCATCTTCATCGCCGGGCTGGTCGGCATCGTCGTGCTGGCACTGGTGCTGAGCATCGCCATTCGGTGAAGGACCGTTCGCGCCCTATGGGATCGAACGGCGCCGGCCACGGAACCATCGGCGGCCAAGCCAAGTTGAACATTCCAGACGCAACGGAGGGGCGCGCAGGCTGCCCTGACGGACGATGTTCGAGCCGCTTTGCTGCGATATGCCGCTTCACCCGACCTGGCCGGATCTCGTCGCGCGGCTGTTGCTGACGTTGCTCGCAGGCTTCCTCATCGGCTTGAACCGCGAGGCGCGCGGCCACTCCGCCGGTTTGCGCACGACCATACTGGTCGGCCTGGCGGCTTGCGTCGCAATGGTCCAGGCCAACATGCTGCTCGATGTGACCGGCAAAGGGCCGGACTCCTTCGTGCGCATGGATGTGATGCGCTTTGCGCTCGGCGTGCTCACCGGCGTCGGCTTCATCGGCGGCGGCGCCATTCTGAGGCGCGGCGATCTCGTCACCGGCGTCACCACCGCCGCCACGATGTGGATCATGACGATGATCGGGCTCGCCTTCGGCGGCGGCCAGTTCGGCCTCGGCGCGATCGCGACGGTGCTGACCCTGGTGACGCTTCAGGCGCTGAAATGGGTCGATCTCAAGATTGCCCGCGACCACAAGGCGGTGCTTTCGGTCTCATGGCCGAAAAACTCGCCACCCGACCTCCAGGAAATGGTCCGGCCACTCGGCTACAGCGCGCGTTTCGTCGGCATGGAGCACGATACCGACCGCGACCGCTTCGTGTTTTCCTTCGATGTTCAATGGAAGCAGCCCGACGCGGTCGAGCCTTCGACCGATGTGCTGGCGGTGATCTCCGAGGACTGTGCGGTCGAGCGCTTCGAGATCGTCGGCGAGAAGCCGTTCTGAGTGTCGGGCCGGCAGGCTTACTCGGCCGCGCCTGGCGTGTCCGCATCGGCGCGAATGAGCTTGATGTCCGCTCCGGCCACCCAGGCGCCGATATCCTCCCGGCGCAGCGCCGCCGCCATCATGTCGGGGAAATGGTCCGGCGTGCAGGCAAAGACAGGGATACCCAATGCCGCGACCGGCCATGGACGGATCGTAGCCGGGGCGACCCTGGTCTGGCATTCGCCCCAGACGAGCCCCAGTTGCTCGTTCGTCTCGAGGCGGGGCCAGGTCGAGCGCTTGGTCAGCTTGGCGGCGGCGCCAAGCGAAGCCTGGTCGGGGGCCAAAGCCTCGATTGTTTTCAAATCCAGCTGCAAGCCGCCCCTTCATGACCTCCGAAGCATGATGACGCGACGATTGATAGCCGTTTGCGGCGCGCTGGTGTAGCTCCCGCCGCCGCAAAGTTTACAGGCTCGATGAACGCGCCCTTACATTCCGCGCAAAAACTCGATGACCATCGCCGCCGTCCAGGTGAAACGGTCGCCGCCGAGCGGTTCTCCGGTAAGCGGATCGTAATATTCGGCGAAGCCGCTTTCGGTGATCAGGTCGAGGCTGGAGCGGGTGATGCGCCGGGCGACCTCGGCGTGGCCGGCGGCGAGAAGGCCGTCGGCGATCATGTAGTTGACCACCAGCCAGACCGGTCCGCGCCAGTAGCGCCTGGCATCGAAGCGCGGGTCGTCGGGATCGTGCGAAGGCACGATGTGACGCGCCTTGCCGGCGAGGCGCTCGACGGTCGCGGCGATCGCGGCGGCGCGCGCGTTGGGGATGGCGGCGAAAGCCGGCAGCATGCCGCCGACCGAGGCGCTGTCGACGAGCTTTCCGGTGATACGGTCGAGGCAGAGGTATTGGCCATGCGCGTCGCTCCACAGGCGCTCCATCGCCGCCAGCCCCTTTTCGGCGCGAGCGTGATTGGCATTGGCGATATCCATTTCGCCAAGCACCTCTGCGAGATCGGCAAGATCGGCCGCGGCGCGGATCAGGATGGCATTGAAGCCGGGATCGACGACCTGGAACGGCGAGGCGTCGTGTAGCCTGGCATTGTCCCAGCCCAGCCCGCGGAAATGCTGCACCAGCCAGAGATAGCGGTCGTACTGCGCCTGAGTCGGCCGATGCGCCGGATCGGCGTGCAGGATGTCGCGGCGCGTGTATGGTTCGACGCCTTCGGTCGGCACGCGCTCGAAGGCTTCGTCCCAATCGATGGAGTTGTCGCGGCCGGACTCCCAGGGGTGGATGATCGCAACCAGCCCCTCCCCCTTGTGATCGCGGTTTTCGTAGAACCAACGGTGCCAGGCATCGATCCGGGGCAGCAGCCTGCGAGCCCGCTCGGCTGCCAGCTTCTTGTCGCGTGCCCGGTCGAACAGTCGGCGCACGGCGAAGCCGGCGACGGCCGGCTGAGTGATGCCAGAAGTGGCGGTCGGCCGATCGGTGCGCCAGACCTCGGGCCCGGGAAAATAGCCGTCGTTCCAGACATGGAAGACGATGTGCGGAACCATGCCGTCGGGCCATTGGTGTGCGAACAGCGTTTCGATCTCGGTCCAGGCGCGCGCCTCGTCATAGTGGGCGAGGCCAAGCGCCGTCAGGCAGGAATCCCAGTTCCACTGGAACGGGTAGAGCCCCTTCGTCGGTATGGTGTAGTCGCCGTGGTCGTTTTCCTTCAGCACCTCGACGGCGCGGGCGATGATGTCTTTTGCGGCAGATGCGGTCATGGGGGATCGAGGTCTTTCAGAGGGCATTGGCGGTTTCTGGATCGAACCAGCGGATGCGGTCGGGCTTGGGGGCGAGCCGCAGGCGGTCGCCCACGGCAACGGTGGCGCTGGTGTCCAGCACCGCGCGAAACAGGCCGCCTTCGACGTCGCAGGTGACCAGCGTGTGCGACCCGAGCGGCTCGATGACGCGCACGGTGGCCTGCAACCCGTTGCCGCCGGCGTCGACATCCTCGGGCCGGATGGCGAATTCGATCTTCTGCCTGTCCGACTTCGGACCGGGCAGCGTCAGCCCGGCTACGCTCCAGCTTCCATCCGCGATTTTGGTGGCGGTGAGGAAATTCATCGGCGGGTTGCCGATGAAGGAGGCGACGAAACGCGCGGCCGGGTTGCGGGAAACGTCGACCGGCGGCGCCGCCTGGGCGGTGGGGCCC
>NZ_RZSC01000388.1:0-5535 GCF_003998155.1 Mesorhizobium sp. M1E.F.Ca.ET.063.01.1.1 | reverse complement strand
GGTCTGATGCGAGCAATCGAGGCGCTCATCCGCGTGCTCCGATGCTGTCGAACGCCAATTCGCGAATGCCGAAGCTCGCCGCCAGCAAGGCATCGGTCGCCAGCTCGATGGCTGCCGCGAAGTCCGTCGTCAGAGTGAGGGTGAGCGGATCGTCGACGTGACGCGCCAGCGCGCGGCGGACATCGCGCAACAATTCGTCACACTGATGTTCCGCCTCGACCGCGCGCCAGGAGACCGCGATGAAGGTTTCGTGATCCTCGGCCGTGCCGCCGTCGCGCAGGATGCCGGCGATCGACAGCGCCCTGACGTGATCCCGCACCGCTTCATAGGTGCGCTCGGCGAGCCGCACCAGCTTTTCGCGCACTTCGCCATGCCAGCCTTTGTTGCGAGCCTCGGCGATCAGCGACAGAAGAAACGTCGCTTCCTCCAGTGCGTCGGCGATATTGTCGGCTCTCTCAATGAGACGCGTGAATGGCAGCCAGCGCGTGTTGTGCTCCGCGCGTTCGCGCGAGCGCGTCACCAGATTGTCGGCCTGACGCTCCCATCCTTTCGCGCGCGATGCCAGTTTCTCGGCGGCCTTGCCGTCGCGTTCCAGACCATGCGTCAGCGCGTCCCGCAAACCTTCCGCCAGTTCATGGCAGAACCCGGCATGCTCGCCGAGGAGCTCGAAGACGTCTCGCTGTTGTCCGAGATGGCGAACGAGCAGAAGGCGCACGGAATCCGCGATCCGCGGCAAGGGCTGATGCTCCTGCATGGCCTGAGAGGCCGAAGACATCGCGTCCAGCATGAATGCGCGCGCGTGCTCGTCGCCGAGCACGGTGTCGAGGCGGTCACCGATGCGAAAGAACTCGCTGCCAATCGATTCCATGGCATCGAACAGCAGATGCTCGGCGCCGGCTTCGAGCCATCCCATGTGCCCGATGTCGCGCCTTGCACTGGCGGCGAGGATCGCCGTGGCATTCGCCTTTCCAACCAGCAGTCGCAGACGTTTGCGCGCCCGGTTCCAGTCGATCAGAAACACGATGCGCGAACCGAGCGCTTCCAGCGTCACGCCCAGCGCCGTTTCGTCGGCGTTGTCGAACGTCGCCGTCCCGACATAATACGCGTCTCCAGCGTTCAGCCCCTCGGTCGCCCGCGAGCCGACATTGGACCAGGTCGCGCCGATCTCGCCTAGAAGATCCTGAAAGAAAGCGAAGCGCTGCTGGTGAAGGTCGGAATAGGTGAGCGACAGCCGCAGCCCTTCAACCTGGATGACCAGAACATGCGCGTCATTGGTGCCGATGTCGTTCTGAATCAACAGCCTCGTGCCATCGCGCGTTGCCGCCGTATCGAGGCCGGGGTGGGTGAGTTTCAGGGGCCGCGTGCGGTTCAGGCCGCGCATGAAGGCGGCCACGCGAGGCCGGTCGTCCGGCGACAACTGCCAGATATGCGCGCCATCGATCGTCTCGTCCGAAATATCCGCCGCCAGCCGGTTGATGGCCTTGTGCAAGTCCATCACCAGGATATGGAAGCTGTCGTCCTCGCGGCGGTTGCCGCTGGTCAATTGCCTCAGCTGCCCTGCATCGAGCAAACCCGGCTCAAGGCCACCGAGCCAGCCGCACCACACCTCGATCCTTGAAAGCAAAGCGTGGTGGTCTCTATCGGCGTCGCCTTCAAGCGGGCGGCCCATCAACCGCAAATCGGCTGCAAGCTTGTCAACCAGCTTGGGCAAATCATCCGCGTGAAGCACGGACGCCCTGAGATGGCTGGAAGCAGGCAATGCCAGCAGCCACGGCGCATCCACTTTTGCCGCTGCATATTCGCGATGCAGGTCAAGGGACGCTACGTCCGGATGCATGGCATGGCTGTACGCGGTCTGAAGCGCCGTCAGATAGAATTTGAGGCGGTCATTGGCCGCAAGCGCCGCCTTAAGGTAAGCGGGACGCAACAACTGCGATTGCCCCAGCGAGGCAACGACGTCGATCTTCTCCATGCGACTTATCCCCAGACCCTCATTGCATTTCTGACAACGCCAATGAACCGCGCTGCATCTTGTCGGTGACGACAGCGCGTTCAGGCTTTTGCATTGCAGGCTAATCATCCCGTATGACTTCAGGATGAAGGTGCATCGACCCCGGATTTCGATGGTCTCGGGTTAAGAACGCTCCGCGATTTTTGCGGGCATCGCGGCTGGCGGAGTGTCGAAGTCGACGGCAGCGACGGCAGCGACGCCTTGCGAAACCGTGCTGAAGGATCTGCGTGCGACGGCAAAGCTCAACAATGCCGACAGGAACAAGATTGCCGGGGAAGCGCCCGACAATGCTACGGCTGGCGTAGGCCGGTTCTCGGAAGCCACCGTTCTCGGCTCGGCCTGAGCTGAATCTCAATACACCTTGAAGCGGCTCCAGCGGATTTCACTCTGCCGCCTGAACCTGGCGGGCGTCGATGATCGCCCGTATCTCCGAGCGGCAGGAACCGCAGTTGGTGCCGGCGCACAGTGTCGACCCGATCGCCTCCAGGCTGTCGCATCCGGCGGCGACAGCCGAAGCGAGCTGGTTGACGCCGACATGGAAGCACGAGCACACGACCCGGCCGATGGCGGGCATGGGTGCGGGCGAGCGGCCCGACAACAGCGCGTGACGATCGACGGCCGACAGCGGCTGGCGGGTGGCCAAGAGCGACACCAGCCAGTCGCGCATCGGCAATTGGTCTGGAGCGGCGACCAGCAAGGCTTCGGCCATGGCGCCGCCTTCATCGACCGCAGCCGCGCGATAGGCGAGCCCGCGGCGATCGGTGTATTCCAGAAGCTGATCCTGCCGTTGAACGCCGAGCAGCTTGCGCGCCAGAAGAATGCCCTGGTCCGGCGGCTCAGTTCCGGTCAGTTCGTAGACCCAGCCGCCCTCGACCGCGTACCGGCTCCAGTGAACGAAACCTGTCGGCCGGAGATCGCGCCGCGTGATCAGCACGCCGGCCCAGCCGGTATTTTCGCGCACGATTCTCGCCGGCACATGCTTGAGCTCCGGCTGGCCGGAATGCGGATCGGTGACCGGCGACGACAGCAGGCCCGCCGCGGCCCTGGCTGCGAACTGGCCGCTCCAATGCATGGGCATGAAGGCTTGGCCGCGCCGCTGCGCGTCGGCCACGCGGACCCTCGCGCGGACAAAGCCGAAGCGCGTCGACAGATGGGCGAGGTCGCCGTCCTTGAGGTGGTGCGCGGCCGCATCCGCCGGATTGAGATCGACTGCGGGCTCCGGCGCATTCGCCATCAGGCGCGGCACGTTTCCGGTCCGCGTCATTGTGTGCCACTGGTCGCGCAGCCGGCCAGTGTTCAGGGCAAGCGGATAGTCCGCATCGACCGTGAAAGCCGTTGCCTCCTGCCGCACCGGCACAAACCGCGCACGGCCGTCGGGCGTTGGGAAGCGGCCATCGGCAAACAGCCTTGTCTGCTGCTCGTTTTGGTCCGGCGCTGGCCAGTGGCGCGGCGCGAAGGAGGCATAGTCCACGTCGCTGAGGTCGGCCACGCCGCCGAGATCGAACAGGCGCTCGCCATCGTTTTCGAAGGCCGAGAGCGCGGCGTGCTCGCGGAAGATTTCGGCCGGAGCTTGGTAGGCGAAGGCATCGCCGAAGCCCATGCGTTCGGCTACATCGCAGATTATGCGCCAGTCGGCTTTCGCTTCGCCCGGCGGCGGCAGGAACGGCCGCTGACGCGAGACGCGCCGTTCTGAATTGGTGACAGTGCCGTCCTTCTCGCCCCAGGCTGCGGCCGGCAGCAGCACGTCGGCATAGCGTGTGGTGTCGGTGCGGGTCACGTCCGAGACCACGACGAAATCGCATTTGGACAAGGCGGCGCGCACGCGAGACGCGTCGGGCATCGAGACCGCGGGATTGGTGCCCATGACCCACAGCGCCTTGATGCGGCCATCGGCAACCGCCTGGAACATGTCCACGGCCTTCAGGCCGGCGCGGCGCGCAACCTTGGGCGCATTCCAGAAGCGGGAGACCCGGTCGATATTGGTCCCATCCGCGAAGTCCATATGCGCGGCAAGCTGGTTTGCCAGGCCTCCCACCTCGCGGCCGCCCATGGCGTTCGGCTGCCCGGTGACCGAGAACGGCCCCATGCCGGGCTCGCCGATGCGGCCGGTGGCGAGATGGCAGTTGATGATTGCGTTGACCTTGTCGGTTCCATGCGCCGACTGGTTGACGCCCTGACTATAGACGGTGACCGTCCGCTCGATGCCGGCGAAGAGGTCATAGAAGGCCTGGACATCGGCGGCCGCGAGCCCGCAGCCTTTTGCGACGCGCGCGACCGACGGCGCGTCGGCGCCGGCCAAAGAAGCTGCGGCGTCGAAGCCGGACGTATGGTCGCCGACGAAGCCGGCATCGATCTTTCCGGCTTGCACAAGATGCGCGAGCAACCCGTTGAACAGAAGCACGTCCGTGCCCGGATCGAGCGCCAGATGCAGGTCGCACTCGTCGGCCGTGGCCGTGCGGCGAGGATCGATGACGACGATCCTGGTTCCGCGTTCCTTTCGCGCCGCCAGCATGCGCTGGTAGAGCACCGGATGGCACCATGCGGTGTTGGAGCCGGTGAGCACGATGAGGTCGGCGCGCTCGAAATCCTCATAGACGCCGGGAACGATGTCCTCGCCGAAGGAGCGGCGGTGGCCGGCGACGGACGACGCCATGCAGAGCCGCGAATTGGTGTCGATGTTGGCCGAGCCGATGAAGCCCTTCATCAGCTTGTTGGCGACGTAGTAATCCTCGGTGAGCAACTGGCCGGAGACGTAGAAGGCGACCGAGTCCGGTCCGTGTTCGGCAATCGCCTGCGAAAATTTCGCGGCCACAAGGTCGACTGCTTCCTCCCACCTCGTCTGCGTGCCGCTGATTTCCGGCTGAAGCAGGCGGCCCTCCAGACCAAGCGTCTCGCCGAGCGCGGCACCCTTCGAGCAGAGGCGGCCGAAATTGGCCGGGTGCTCGGGATCGCCGCGGACGGTCGTCTTGCCGTCTGCGGCGATCCCGGCCAGCACGCCGCATCCCACCCCGCAATAGGGGCAGGCGGTCCTCACCTCGCGTGCTTCTTCCATGCCTCAGGCCGCTTTCGAGGCCAGCGCTTCGAGCGCGATGAAAAGCCGTTCGCCTTCGACCTTGACCGGGATCGTCCGTACCGAGCCTTCGTCGGCGCCGAGCGCCTCGCCGGTCTCCAGCGAGATCACCCAGTTGTGCAGCGGACAGGTCACCGCCGCGCCATGGACGATGCCTTGGCTGAGCGGCCCGCCCTTGTGCGGGCAGTGGTCGTCGATGGCATAAACCTGATCGTCCGCAGTGCGGAAGACCGCGATCTTGCCTTGCGGGGTTTCGACACAACGCGCGCCGCGCGGCGGAATGTCGGCGATGGAGCCGATGGCGATCCAGTTCATGTTGTCTCTATCCTGTCGGCTCATTCCGCCGCCTCCGCGAACCCTACCGACGCCATCGGCCGGAACTCGTGCTTGTCCTTGCCGGAGACGCGTTCGGACCAGGGATCGACCTGCGCAAATTTCTGGGAAAAGACGAAGC